>DAOVIC010000018.1 GCA_030671565.1 Anaerohalosphaeraceae bacterium | reverse complement strand
GTTTTTGCGGACGTAGTCGGCTGCGAGATAGTATGCGCCGAATAGTATGAGGGCTGTGCCTGCCCACCAGTTCAGGAGGAAACCTGCGACGACGCCTGCAATGACGAGAGTAATGTGTATTATTTTTTTGATCTTCTTTCCGGTGATCGATGATCTGGAGCAGAAGAGGAGATGAGCGGCTGGCGGGATAACCGTCAGGGCAACTATTACGGAGGCGATGAGAGCGAATGTTTTTGTGAAGGCAAGGGGTTTGAAGAGTTTGCCTTCAGGTCCCGTCATTGTAAATACCGGAAGGAAGCTTATTACTGTTGTTGAGACGGCGGTTAGGACCGCGCCTGAGACTTCGCTTGCAGCTCGGTGAATGACTTCGATCCTGCTTTCGTCGGGGTGGGCGGAATCGAGGTGACGGAGAATGTTTTCGCAGATTACTATACCCATGTCCACCATTGTTCCGATGGCGATGGCGATGCCTGAGAGGGCGACTATATTTGCGTCTACATGGAATATTTTCATCGCGATAAAGCACATGAGGACGGCGAGGGGTAAGAGGCCGCTGATGAGAATGGAACTGCGGAGGTGCATTACCATTATGATAACTACTATGATGGTGATGAGTATTTCTTCGGTGAGTGCGTTGTACAGGGTGCCTAGTGTTTCGTAGATAAGCGAGGTGCGGTCATAGAACGGTACTATGGTGATTTTGCTGATGGTTGCCCAGTTGGGCCAGGTTTCTTTTGGGGTTGTGCGGAGGTAATTTAGCCATGCGTCCTGATTTATTTCGGGGCCTGTGTATGCGGTGAAGCCCTGCTTTTCGGCAAAGTCTCTTACCTGGTCGATGGTTACCTGTGAGAAATCGAAGTGGACTTTTGCGGGGAGGCCGGGGGTTATTTCGGCGATCTTTTGTTTTACGTTCGTTATGACCGCAAGCGGGTTGTCACCGTAGCGGGCGACCACTGCGCCTCCTACGGATTCTGCGCCTTCCTTGTCGAGGGCTCCGCGTCTTAGGGCTGGGCCGTGCGTAACGGTTGCGATGTCTTTTACGAGGACGGGAACGTTGTCTGCTACTTTTATGACGCTTTGCTCGATGTCGGCGATCTGCTTTATGAAACCTATTGAGCGAATGAAGTATTCTACGCGGTTTAGTTCGATGGTTTTTGCGCCTACGTCTACGTTTGAGGATTTTACGGCGAAGTAGACGTCTGCGATGCTTACGCCGTATGCCCGCATGGCGTCAGGGTCGATGTCTATTTGGTATTCGCGAACGAAGCCGCCTACTGAAGCTACTTCGCTTACTCCTTCGGCGGATAGGAGTCCGTAGCGGACGTACCAGTCCTGGACGGTGCGGAGTTGTTCGAGGTCCCAACCGCCTGCGGGATTGCCGTGGGGGTCGCGGCCTTGTAAGGTGTACCAGAATATCTGGCCGAGAGCGGTTGCGTCAGGGCCAAGGGTTGGTTTTACATTTTCGGGTAAAGTTCCGGAGGGAAGGGAGTTTAGTTTTTCGAGGACACGGGTTCTGGAGAAGTAGAAGTCGACGTCTTCGGTGAATATAATGTAGATGGATGAGAAGCCGAAGTAGGAATTGCTTCGGATGGTTTTTACGCCGGGTACGCCGAGCAATGAGACGGTTAGCGGGTACGATACCTGGTCCTCGACGTCCTGTGGCGAACGTCCGGTCCATTCTGTGAAGACTATCTGCTGGTTTTCGCCGATGTCTGGTATGGCGTCGACGGGGACAGGCTTTCGGAGAGTGCGGCCTGTCTTCCAGTCGAAAGGAGCTACCATAAGACCCAATACTATCACAAACAATACCAGCAGTGCGACTATGAGTTTGTTGGTCAGGCAGAAGCGTATCGTTTTGCCCAAGAGTGATGTCTGCTGGGATGTTTGTTCGGCGGCCATGTTAGTTGTCTTTCGTTTTTTGCGGATTCATCATGCTTGGTTTTGCCTGTATCTGTAAACTTGAATCGATTTTGAAATTGCCCTTTACGACAACTAGCTCGCCTTCCTTTAGTCCTTCTGTGACAATATAATAGTCTCCTGCACGGGGGCCGAGTGAAATTTCTCTGCCTTGGAAAGTTGGTTTTTCGGTGCCTGGAAGCTGGACGTATACGACTGCTCTTTTGCCGGTGACGAGTGCTGCGGAGACTGGGATCACGAGCGGTTTTTCGATCTTGTCTGGGTCGTCACCTGCAAAGCCAAGCGATTCGGATCGGACGAGAGGCATCTGGCATATGTCGCACTTGCCTTTCTCTGGTTTTACGATCCCGGGGTGCATTGGGCATATCCATTTTCCGGCGAGGTCTGTATCTATAACGTGTCCGCCTTTGGCGAGTTGTGAGTGTACTATGGCTTTTACGAACATGCCGGGTTTTAGTTTTCCGTCTTTGTTTTGGACGTTTAGCCGTACTTTTACTGTTCGTGTTTTTTCGTCGAGGACAGGGTCGATGAAACTTACGGTGCCTTTGAAAATATGGCCGGGGCATGCGATGGTTGTAAACTCGACCGATTGTCCGTATCGAATCCATTGGAGGTCGGATTCGTAAGCGTCGAGTTTGATCCAGACTTTTGAGAGGTCGGCAATGGTGTAAATTCTTGTTCCGGTTTCTACGTACATTCCTTCGAAGGCGTTTTTGTGGATGACGATCCCGCTTGTCGGTGCGTAAATCGTCATGTGGTCGGAGACCTTGCCGGATTTTTCTATTTCGGCGATCTGCTCTGTTTTCAGCCCCCAGAGTCTGAGTTTTTCGCGGACAGCTTTTATGGTCGATCTTGTCATCTCCAGCATTACATCGAGCTCTGTTTGCTCCATGTTCTTTTCGGCTGTGATGGCCTGGAGAAGTTCTTCCTGTGCGCTGATGAGTTCTGGGCTGTAGAGGTAGACCATGTGGTCGCCTTCTTTTACGCCGATGCCGGTGTAGTCGACGTACAGTCGGTCGAGGCGTCCGGGTATTCGGGCGGTGATGTAGGCGAGATTCGTTTCGTCGAAATCTACTTTCCCTGTCATCCTGACGGAGACGGTGACAAATTTTCTTTCGACGGGAGCTACTTCTATGTTCATAAGTTTCTTTGCGTTTTCGCTTACGGTTAGCTGTGTTGGTTCGGTCGGTCCTTCTGTCAAGTCGGTGTAAAGCGGGATCAGTTTCATGCCGCATATTCGGCAGAGTCCGGGTTTGGTTTCTTGAATCTGGGGGTGCATGGAGCATGTCCATATCTGTTTTTTCTGCTGCTGTTTTTCAGTATGGAGGTGTTGTTCCGATTGCCGTACGGTAAGGGTCCACTTTGCGATAATGCCAAGTACAAAGGCAGCTATCAGCATGAGGATCATTTTAGTAGTTGAGAGAGAGTCGGCGCCTAAGAGTTTTCTTTTGTCAGTCATTTTATTTTCCTGTATCAGTTAACGAGAGTCGAGGCTGCGTGCAGAGAGCATTTCCAGAGTTGCAAGACTTTGCTGTCTGTCAGCGAGGGCTCGTTCGTGTGCCAATGCAAATTCCAGGTATATCCGCTGGGCGTCTATGAGGTCGGTAAATGTACTTTTTCCTGCACGAAAGCCTGACTCTGTTACTTTTAGGGATTCGGCGGCTTTTGGCAGGAGCGCGTTTTTGTAGAGATCGATCTTGCGTTCGGCATCGCGGAAACTGTAGAGGGACATTTTTAAGTGTGAGCTTAGTGAGTTTGACATTTGTTTTCGGTTTCTTCGGGCAACACGGTAGCGGGCTTTTGCCTGGCGGACAGAGGCGTCGTTTTTTTCGCTCCATAGAGGCAGGTTTATCGATACCGAAGCTATGACGGGATCCCTGCCGTTATCGTTGGGGGGATTCGATGTGGACAAATTGCGTGTGTCTATAACTCCAACGCCGAAAGTGACATCGGGGTAGTATGTTTTTTTCGCCAGCTCAATGCCCTGTAGATTTGAATTGGTTTCAAAGTCGAGTGCTTTTAGCAGCGGGTTGTCGGCAGTGAGCGCAGCGAGCAATTCTTTGTCATCGATAGTGACGTCTTGAAGTTCGATCTTTTCGGGCCAGGGAATCGTCGCATCTATGGCTCGATTCATGGCAGCGTTTAGACGGGCGGCATGTGGGTTTCGCAAGTCCTGCAGTGAATTTAAGGTATTCTCCAGTTTGCCGAGTTCTACCTGTGCGCGGATGACGTCGGGGTGAGTGCCTACGTCGGTTTTGAATCGGCTTTGTACGACGCTTTCGAGGTGGGTCATCAGGTCGATGTTTTCTTTTGTGATAGCGATGGAACGGGCAAGATAGTAGTATTCATAGTATGCGTCTTTGACCTCGAAGAAGAGTTTTAGTTTTGCGGCTTGGTAGCGTGACTTTGCGGCGTTTGCTTTTTGAGTTGCGATGTTGCCCTGGAGCTGCAGTTTTCCAAACCATGGAAATTGCTGAGAAAGTTCGAAGCTTTGCCGCTGCGGGCCCGTCCTGGTTTCTATCTCTTCGATGAAGTAGCGGTAATTGAACTTTGGGTCCGGAAGCGATGTGACTTGCAGTGTTTGTTCGAGTGCTGCTTTCCATTGGTTGAAGGCAGCTTCAAGGCCGGGGTTTTTCAGTGCGGCGTAGGCGAGGTAATCGCTTAGTTTTGAGTCGTCTGATACTTCCTGAGAAGTTTGCGGGGACTGAGTGATTTGAGAAGGGTCTTTTGGGGTCGCAATAACCTCGATAGATTTTCGAACGGGAGGCGGATTTTGCTTTTTGATTGTGCAGCCGGAAAGCATCAGAGCAGATGCTATGAGATATATCATAACTTTTCGGGACCGAATACCCATCATTTCACCCCATAAACGGTCATAAGCAGATTCGTCCAACTTCTTATAATACAATCGGTTATAACCCGGTCTCAACTTAACATCAACGAATCATAATAGCTGTTTTTCGTGTAAACGGGTATGCCGGCTGACAATTTTCATAAAAAAACAGGCCCGCTTGATGAGTTTCGGGCCTGTTTTTATTTTTTTGACGAAGCTGGTTTTAAGATCCGGCTTTTAGAATTTAAATATCATGTCAGCCTGGAGCTTTCTGTCGTCTTCTTTGTTGACGCCTGCCTTGTCCTGGAAATACGTCAGAACAGCTTGCCAGTTTTTTGAAAGCTGATATTTGTATGAGAACTTATGTCCTCTTCCGTTGGTATTGCCTCTGGCGAAATCCGAATCGGTAAAAGCGCCGAGTACGGCATCTGCTTCGACGTCGCGATAATTGTAACCAAACTCCCATGTTCCCGGATCTTTGATTTTGTTGTACTTGAATCCGATGAGGTATCCGGTGTCCTGTGATTTGGCAGCGGTGTTATTTACGTAGCGGCTGTAAACTGAGATCGGCGTATCGGACATTTTGAAAGCGTACTCTCCGAAAGCTTCGATGAGGTTATAATCGAATTCGTATTTATTGTCAGAGGTTGAACTGTTTCCGAAAAAGTTATCTTCATCATTGAAGTCAACGGCACCGTTGCCCTTAATATTGCCATAGTCATAGTAGCTGGCACCGTAAGTAAATACAGTCTGATCGGCAAATAGATGCTTTATTCCTGCCTGTGCACCCCAGAGGGACTGGTCGACATCGTCTGAATTCTCTTCTACCCAGAAGCCCCCTCCGTTTAGAAATAGCTCATCGGAGCTGTTCAGTGCTATGGTGTACTTTGCGCCGAAACCTTCCAGATTGAGGTCGTTGTCCCAGATCAACTGACTCTTGGCGACCTGGTAGAAGGGATTGGGCATTTTACCGCCCCATACGTTTAGGCCGGGCATTGATAGCGGGTGCCAGTCGGCGTAAGCGCGATCGATCCAGACTTCCTTGCTTGTAAAGCCGTCATCAAAGCTTTGGTTTGTTGAGCGAGGATCGTCAGAGCCGCTTGCCAGACGTAAGTTTACATCTACCTCTTCGTTGACTTCGGCTGCAATGTTAAACCTATAGCGGTATCGCCCCCTGCTTCGTCCCTTTGCATTATCCGTTTCATCTTCCCAATCAAACTGTTCGTAGCGAAGTCTGAAGTCGCCGCTGAACTTTAATCTATCGAGCCATTTAATCGTGTCGGGCAAAGCATCCAGTTGCTTTGTTTCCAGTGCCTCCGTAACTTTGACATCTATTTGTTTGTCTTGCTGTTTCTGGTTTGCTTCCAGCTGTTCAATTCTATTCTGGAGCAGCTTCAGTTGAGCTTTTAGTTCCTGTATCTCGTCGGCGCGGACGGGTGAGGTAAAGAATCCGATGATCACCGCAATCACAGTCAGCCTAACTAGTGTACTTCGTAAATACTTTTCCATACCATTTTCCCTTTATAATACGATATTTACTGCTAACGCTGTTGCTGTTTATCGGCAATTGGCGACGGAAAACTTGTACGATTTTGCTGGACACTTTCTGATCATATACAGCCGTTAACAAATTGGCATAACGGTCAGTTTGCGCACCGTCATACGGGTATTTATGGGACCTGAGGGCGGGTCGGTTGAAATCTGTTATTTACGGGTATTTTCCTGCATATCTTCTGGTGGGTTGATTTCGCTAAAGCTAACCAGCGTAATGGCGCTGTATGGGTTCTGTATCACTTCTCCGGCAAGAGTTACCTTTTTGTTTATGGACTTTTTCACATTAATTGCCGCAATATTATCGGAAGGGATCGCGTAGCAGATCACCTTTCCGGTATCGCCAACGACCAAATACCTTTGTATTCCTGAATCTGCGGTAAATATCTGTGATGATTTTAGTGTGCCGGTTACGGTGAACTGAGACTCGACGGGTATGTTTTTAAGTTCTGCGGCGAGTCTTTCTTTTATCTTTTCAGTAGCAGCGGCAAGCTCATAATCCTGTTTCAGCAATGCGTCTTTGGCAATGACAGCCAGCTCAAAACGGCCGACAAGATTTGAGAGGTACTCGGCATAAAGCTTTGCTTTTCCGGCTTCGGGATCTTTTATGATTTCTTCGATCGAGACCTTGATCTTACTGAAATTTTGTTTTTCTGCCGGTTTTTTTCTTTCAACTTCAATGAGTTTTCCAAGCTCCCTGCATTGGTTCAATCTTTTAAACTCCGCACTCGTCTGAGTTTTGGCGGATATTGGATCCTGCATTTTATCGACAGAAGGTACGGCTGGTTCGGTAATAGTTTTTCCAATCGTTTCTTCGAGATTCGGTTTGGTCTGGGCCCTTGTTACCGGTCCAAAGTATTTTATGAACTGGTTACTGATCCACAGATATGCCCCTGTCGGCGGAACGATCTTGTAGTACCCGCTTGTTTCGGGGCCGATACGTTGAACGATGTCACCCTTGTTAAGTTTTGTCTGAAGTCCTATAGAACGTAAAGGGTCGTAATCATTTGAGCCTGCCCATACTCGTACGGTGTCATTGGTTACAGTTCCTATTTTGTCGTTACCTTCTTCGAGTTTCACAAAGTCTTTGGATATCCATGAAAAGCTTCCCTGCGGTGGAAGTATTTTTGACCATCCGTATTCCGAACCTACGACGGTTACTTTTTGTCCGGCGTTTAGTTTACCGCATTTGTAATGTGATGTTCCGTTGCCAGCGCGAACGTAGACGTTGTCTCCGGTTACCAGTGCGATATGCGGAAATGCATTGGCCTTTGCCTGTTGGGCAACAGCAGTGGGTTCAATTACCGGTACCGACTTTGGCTCTTGAGCTATGCAAAGAGAAGTCAGAAGAATAATAACGGCAAGGACAAAAAGACTGTTTTTTCTGGACAGCATTTTAATTCTCCTTATTTTTTTTGTTATGAACTATGACACAGAACGAGTTTTCTGCCGTGCCTTTTCAGGTGCTAAGCTTATCAGTACTGTCAATAGTTGTCAACAACTTAACCTTCTGGCGGTAATAAAGGGAACCTCTAAAAATTCATTTTGTCGGACAAGCGAATCTTTTTGATCCCGGTCGGCGTCAGACAAAAGCCGCCTTAGCTTCAACTAAGGCTGATTTGTCTTCCTTGCCGGGGCGCAAAAATCTTCTACTTGCCGCCCAAAAGCAATTATTAGAGCTACCCTAAACTTTCGCGCCTGTTTCATTGTCATAATATTAGTGGATATCATGGCCCAGTTTTTTTAACTCTTCTTCGCACATTTTGATTTGACCGGGATCGGTGATCTTTTTTCTTGCCTGATCGAGGTATTTGGTCGCTTTATCGGGCGTGTTCAAGTATCTGGCATACAGAACTCCCAAAATAAGCTCGACCTGCTCATTGTGCTGTAAGCTTCCATAGTGTTTTAGGTACTTTTCGTATGCCTGTGCAGAGAGTTTCCAGCTGCCTTCTGACATCATCTGGTTTGCGATATCGAGTTGCTGCTGCTTGGCCATGACCTGCTTGTCGTCAATTTCCATTAGCTTGACGTATTCCTGCACGGCAGTGGGAAGGTCGTGACGGTTCATAGAATCGGTCATCCTGGAGCGGATATCGGCTATCTTGCTTTCCCGCTCTTTTTGCTGGGGCGTTTTTTTGGATTCGGTCGCCTTGACCCATTTTTTACCATTATGCGGATATTTGTCAGGTGCATTATGTCTGAATTGACGTCTTCTGTTCCATTGCTTAATGATCATCCATAAAGTGGCCTGTTCCGTCTTTAAGAGCTTTGTTGAGAGCAAAATAAGTATCGTGATGATTCCGAAAGCATAGCCTGAAAGGTGGGCGTCATAAGCAACGTTGGGGGTGTTTGTATAAAGCAGGTTATCGATTACGATCATCTTTATGGCAATAAACAGCGAGGCCTGGACATCAAATGTTCCTATGAAGAAGAACCAGTATACTACCGTTATGATGCTTCGCGGGAACAGTACGAGGTATGCACCTGTTACGGCGGCGACTGCTCCGCTTGCACCGAGTACAGGGGAATCGGCCCAGATGACGTGGCCTATACCGCTGAAGACTCCGCCTGCGAGGTAGAAGCAAACGTATCCTATATTGCCCATCTTATCATTGACGTTTTTGCCAAAGAGGTAAAGGAAAAACATGTTGCCAATAATATGCGCCCAGTTGGCGTGTAAAAAAGCGTATGTTATGAACTGCCAGACGAATAGGGCGTTGGGATTCAAGATGAACTGACTGGCCCATGGCCGGATCGCTTTTTCTATTACCTGGCCGCCGATGATCTCTTTGTAGGGCCCGTAGGTCAGCAAGAACATGACTATGTTCAGGGCAATAAGAACATAATTTGCATATGGTGTCTTACGCGGACGTATATCTGTGCCTATTGGCAGTAGCATTTATTTAGAACCTTTTTATTAGACCTGGCATTTGTTTATGGAGGACTATTGTAATGTGACCAGGGGGATGTGACAAGAAGTAATCGCAGGTCGCAGGTCGTGGTGGAATCGGTCTCTGACAGAGGCTTATTTTGGGTAATAAAACGAGGCATCGGTGGTTAGCGACACCGATGCCCCTTATTTTGTGCTGTTTTCGGCTGTTTTAGGCCATTGTCCGATCAGGCCTCGACAAACAACCAAAACTTCACAGAGTCAGAAAATGTTAGTAGTTTTTGGTATTCACTTGTCTCTACATACAACTTAATAAATAAAAGTGGTTGGGGCGAATTTTTAATCAGGGATCGGGGCGAAAGGTTTATTTGGGGCTGTTAATTTGGGGTGATATGGGTTATAATACCGGGCTTTGAGTTGCTAAAAGATGCCGGAAAGTGCGTTTTAGACGCATTACGCCATATTTTTTCTATACGGAACAATTTTTTTTATGTTTATTGATGAAGCTAAAATCTGGGTTAAGGCCGGTGACGGGGGACACGGATGTATCAGCTTTCGGCGGGAGAAATATATCGCCAAGGGCGGCCCTGACGGCGGTAACGGAGGCAAAGGGGGCGATATTTACCTCGAAGCAGCGGAGGATGTGGATACGCTTCTTGATTTTGCTTCGAAGCACCATTGGAAAGCCAGGAACGGGCAAGGGGGCCAGGGAGATAATTGTACCGGTGAATCTGGCGATGATCTTGTGATCCGTGTGCCGGTTGGAACGGTAGTTTATGACAGAGACATCGAAGGGCTTATGCTTAAAGATCTGGACCGGGCGGGGATGAAGGTTCGGTTTTGCGATGGGGGCAAAGGCGGGAGGGGTAATAAGTCTTTTGCATCATCAAGGAGACAGACTCCTCGGTTTGCCACTAACGGCAAACCCGGGAAAGAGAGGAACCTTCGGCTTGAGTTAAAACTTATCGCTGACGTCGGGCTTGTTGGAATGCCTAACGCCGGCAAGAGTACTTTGATATCCCGTTGTTCATCGGCGAGGCCGAAGATCGCAAATTATCCGTTCACGACTTTAGAGCCGGTTTTGGGGATCGTTGAACTTAGCGATTTTCGCAGGTTCGTGATGGCTGATATTCCGGGGCTGATCGAAGGCGCGCATGAAGGTGCCGGACTTGGACATGATTTTCTGCGTCATATCGAACGGACACGGACTATCGTGCATATCCTTGATATTATGCCTACTGATGGTTCGGATCCGGTAGAAAATTACAAGAAGATCCGGAGCGAACTTATATTGCACAGCGACGAGCTTGGGCAAAAGGACGAACTGATCGTACTTAACAAAACAGACCTCGATCCTGAAGGCGAGTTGGCCAGAGAAATTTCGGACAAGCTTGGTGTCGAGAATATTACAACGATATCGGCTGTGACAGGCGAAGGAATCGATAAACTAAATGATATGCTTTGGACAATGATCAAGGGCCGTGTAGAATGAATCTTGTAGCGATCGATATTGGCAATACTAATGTTACGGTGGGACTGTTCGTTAACGATAGCGAGAAATTTATCGAATCGGTTTCGGGCGATGATACAGACAAGCTTGGCGGGCTGCTTGCCGAAGCCTGGGAACAGATTCCGTTTGTTACCAGTGCAAAGGTCGACATGCGTGACGGGGCGATCGTTGTAAGCTCGGTTAAGCCGGAATGGACGAAGAAGGTTAAAGAGATTTGTAAAGTCAAACTCGATGAGAATATCAAGATCGTCGGGGTGGATATTAACCTTCCGATCGAGATGGGTGTGGAAAATCCGATGAATGTCGGTACGGACAGGGTTGTAGCGGCAGCGGCGGCTTTTGCGGTTGTGGAAGATGCGGTTGTGGTTGCTGATTTTGGTACGGCGGTTACTATCGACCTGGTGGACGAAGAAGGGGTATTCATGGGCGGTGTGATCGCGCCGGGTTTTAATATTTCGGCAAAAGCGATTAGCGAACAGACCGCGAAACTTCCTGAAGTCCAGGTGCATACGCCTAAAGACGCCGTTGGAGGCAATACGGAGGAAGCTGTAAATGCAGGGCTTTTTTATTCGGCGGTTGGGCTTTTGAAGATAGTTACCGAAAAGTTTGCCGAAGAAGTAGGGAGGTGGCCGCATACGATAGTTACCGGGGGCGACTTCGAGATAATTAAAGACGAGTGCGATTTTGTGGATTCGTGGGTTTCTAACCTGGTGGTTCGCGGGGTTGTGCTGGCTTATAAGAAACACCTGGCGGTTCAGGGCGAAATCGCTGAATGGGCCGAGGAAGACGAGAAAAAGTGATATGACTTTGTTGGCGTCCGTTATCACACCGAAGGGGGCAAGCGCTATCGCTGGCATCCATGTTTTGGGGGATGGATCAGAGGGGGTATTGGGAGAGATTTTTCGGAGCAGGGACGGGAGAAGTTATAAATTTAGCGAGGGAAAAATACTTTCCGGGACGATCTTCGAGGGCGATAATGTTATTGACGATGTGGTGGTGGGATGCGAGGGGGAAAACAGCTTTGTTATTAGCTGCCACGGTAATGCTATCATTATCGAGATGATAATGAAACTGCTGGGGAAAAAAGGGGTAACTGTTGTCGGAGCCGAACAGCTCGTTTCGGAACAGCTTTCCGGTTTGAACTCTATCGCTAAGGAAGTTAAGATCGAACAGGCTAAGGCTTGTTCACTTGAAGGGGTGAGGATCATCAACAGGCAATTCGCCAGCGGGTTGAGCAAAGCTGTTAACGGCTGGCTTTCGAAAATTGATGGTTTGTCGCTCAATGAGATACGGGCGCAAAGCGAAGAGGTGCTTAAGGCCGGGAAAAAGGCAAGGGCTTTTATCGCCGGGTGCAGGGTTGTTATTGCCGGGGCGCCTAACAGCGGAAAGAGTACGCTTTTGAATCGCTTTTGCGGAAAAGAAAAAGCGATCGTAACCGAACATGCCGGTACTACGCGTGACTGGGTTTCGGGAAGGTGCAGGGTAAACGGTCTTGCAGTTGAATTTGTTGATACGGCTGGGCTTGATGCCAGTTTGAGGAGCGAAAGTGGTGTCGATGTTGAGGCACAGAAACGTAGTGTTGCACTTTTGGAAAGCTGCGAGCTTGTTTTGCTCGTTGCCGACTCTTCGAATGTTTCAACATCTTCGGAGTTTGAACAGGTAAAAGGGTGCGGAGCTAAGGTGCTGATCGTGTTGAATAAATCCGATCTTAAGGGGGATGTCGGGGGTGGGTGTTTGAGATTTGAGGCGGATGGTGTTGTTTATATCAGTGCGAAATGCGGGGACGGAATAGAGGAACTTGCCGGGACGATCTATGAGTTGCTTACGGAAGGTGCGATTGGAAATAATGAAGCTGTATGTTTTACCGATCGGCAGGCGGGTATTTTGGGGCAGTTAAAAGAGGTCTCCAACAGGGAAGAGGCTAAATCGCTGCTTGAGGAGTTGTTAAACGGCAAGGTTTATGTATAATCGGCGGGTATGAAAGTAAAAGACGAAAAATTGACTCCTGCGATGAAGCAGTTTCATCATTTTAAGGAGAAGTATCCTGATGCGGTGCTGTTTTTCCGTATGGGTGACTTCTATGAGACTTTTTATGAGGATGCGCAGACCTGTTCGCGTGTGCTTGGGCTGACTTTGACCAGTCGTAGCAAGGGAGCCAATCCGATACCGCTTGCCGGAATCCCTTATCATGCCCTTGACGGTTACATGAAGAAGATGATCAAGGCGGGGTTTAAGGTTGCGGTGTGCGAACAGGTGGAGGATCCGAAGAAGGCCAAGGGCGTTGTTAAGCGCGATGTGGTTCGGGTGGTTACACCCGGGACGCTTACCGATGATATGCTGCTTGAGTCGCGGGAGGACAATTTTCTTTGTGCGGTATCTTTGGGCAGAAGTTGTGCAGGGATCAGCTGGGTTGATATTTCAACGGGTCATTTTTTTGTGCAGGAGATCGCAGAGGAGGCTATTGTCGATGAGCTGCTTCGGATGGGGCCGAAGGAATGTTTGCTGAGCGAAAAGAGCGGCGGGCTTTTCGATGCGGATATTGAAAAGCTTGCTAAAGATATCGGTACGATCTGCGGCGGGGTTGTTACGCGGCGGCCCGGCTGGTATTTTGACGATCACACGGCACGGACGAAGCTGCTTAAGCATTTTGGTACTAAGACGCTCGAGGGGTTCGGGATCGATGATGAGTTTGCGTCGATTGCGGCCGCTGGTGCGGTACTTGAATATCTTAACGAAACACAAAAGACTGCGCTTGATCATATTTCTGCTTTGAAGAAAGTTGACCGGATTAAATTTTTGCAGGTTGACCAGGTATCGCTGCGATCTTTGGAAGTTTTACAGACGATGCGGACCGGCAGTGCTAAGGGGTCGCTTCTGGATAGTATCGATGCGACGCTTACCGGGATGGGCGGAAGAATGCTGCGGGGGTGGCTTTGTATGCCGCTTTGCGATGTGGAGCGGATCGGGCTTCGGCAGGATGCTGTTGAGGAATTTGCGGTTGGAGGAAGCGCGTGCGGAGAGATTCGCGGGATGCTTAAGAATATTGCCGACCTTGAGCGGATCGCTGCCAGGATAAGTACGTATCGGACGGGGCCTCGCGATCTTTTGGCGTTGGCACGGACGCTTCGGCAGGTGCCGGGGATTCGTGAGATACTTTTGGGATGTAAGTCGCAGCTTGCTTTGGCGCTTGCCGAAAAATGCGACAGTATGGATGCCCTTGCCGACCTTTTGGAAAGTGCTATCGAGCCTCAGTGCCCTACTCACCTTCGCGATGGCGGGGTTATACGGAGCGGGTTTAATGAGAAGCTTGACAGGTTCAGGGGGATATCGAAGGAAGGTAAGAGCTGGCTTGCAGAGTATCAGCAAAGTGAGATCAAGCGGACCGGTTTTTCGAATCTGAAGATCGGATATAACAGGGTGTTCGGTTATTATATCGAGCTTAGTCGGGCGCTGGCAGATAAGGTGCCGATGGAATATGTTCGCAAGCAGACGCTTAAGAATGCCGAGCGGTATATTACGGATGAGTTAAAGAAATATGAGGATCAGGTCCTGGGTGCGCAGGATAAGGCGCTTGAGCTGGAGCTTAAACTTTTTGAAGAGATTCGGGAAGAGACGGCGAAATATATCGGCCGGCTTCAGGAACTTGCCGATTGCATTGCCAATTGCGATTGTTTGACAGGGTTCGGGTTTGTCGCGAGGGAGAGGGGTTATGTTCGCCCTAAGATCACCGGCGGCAGAAAGCTGATCATCGACGACGGAAAACATCCCGTCCTTGCCGAGACGCTGGGGAATGAGTTTGTGCCAAACGATGTTGCCCTTGCCGACGATAGCGGTGATGTGGCGATAATTACCGGGCCTAATATGGCGGGTAAGAGTACCTATATTCGGCAGGTTGCGCTGCTTGTGCTTTTGGGGCAGACGGGCAGTTTTGTACCGGCGAAGAATATGCAGATCGGGGTTGTTGATCGGATATTTACTCGTGTCGGTGCTTCGGATGAACTGCTGCGGGGACAATCTACTTTTATGGTGGAGATGACCGAAACCGCTAACATTATTAATAACGCAACAGATCAGTCCCTGGTGATACTTGATGAAGTTGGCAGGGGTACGAGTACTTATGACGGGCTGTCTTTGGCGTGGGCGATAACGGAACATATTGCCAACAATATAAAATGCCGGACGCTTTTCGCGACTCATTATCATGAGTTGACGGAGCTTTCGGAACTGCTGGTTAATGTCAAGAATTGTAATGTGGCAGTTCGTGAATGGCAGGATGAGGTTGTGTTTTTGCATAAGATCATTCCGGGTGGAACCGATAAGAGCTATGGTATACATGTGGCGCGGCTTGCCGGAGTGCCCAAGAGTGTGACCAGGAGAAGCTCGGAGATATTGCTTGAGCTTGAGAATACTTTTGCGAAGGAGGCGACGGGGCCTGAGCTTACGCGGAACCGGACCACACAGCAAGAGCAGGATCTGCTGTTTGTGCAGAAGCATAAGTCCGTGCTTGATCGATTGGGGGCGATCGACGTCGACAGGCTTACTCCGATCGAAGCGATAAACCTGCTTAATCGGATAAAAAAGGAGTTTGACGGCGAATAGGGGGCGATTTGGGCCCGTTTGTATGCAGAATTCTTGCTATAGGGTGTATTTGCCGATAGAATACGTGTCTTGATTTTTGTCGTCTGAGACGGCTGAGAAATTATTTTTTTGTTTAGCTAGGAACGTAAGGTTAGATTATGGCAAAATTGGCGAAGCTTGATGATATTGTGGCGCTTTGTAAACGCAGGGGTTTTGTTTTCCAATCCAGTGAGATCTATGGCGGGCTTGCCAGCTGTTATGATTATGGGCCGCTTGGTGTTGAGCTTAAGCGCAATGTGCGCGAGGCGTGGTGGAAAAGCGTTGTCAGGATGCGTGACGATGTTGTTGGCCTTGACTGCAGTATTTTGATGCACCCGATGGTTTGGAAGTCTTCAGGACATGCGGATAAGTTTGCCGACCTTGTGACGGTTTGCAAGAAGTGTAATACGCGGACTCGTGTCGATCACCTGGCTGAGCATGCTGACGAGCATACGGAGCATGTGCCCGTCGAAACAGCGATGGCCGATGCCGCCGATCTTTCGAAGAAGGCGTGTCCGTCATGCGGTTCGGTGGGGCAGTTTTCCGAACCGATGGC
>DAOVIC010000072.1 GCA_030671565.1 Anaerohalosphaeraceae bacterium | reverse complement strand
TATCATTTACTATTGGGCGTTCTGAAAAACTGTTCACCTGCGGCAAAAAAAGCGTTTGCCGATAGCTTACGGCCATTCGTAAAGATTAAATTGTAAGTTATTCAAAGTGCTTTATTGGTATTACAGAAAAACGTCCGGTCTTCTGACCGGGAGGCTTTGTCGCAACTGCAATATGTATTTAGTACCATAAAATGCGCGAGATTGGTATAGGTTTCTTGGTATTTGATAATGTAAATCTGCTTCGCGGAGCATTTTTGCGGCGAATAAGGCGGTTTGATCATAAGAATAGATCATGCAGGCAGCGTTTGGTAACACTGCCGGCATAAACATATTTATCGTCGTGGTTTAGACAAACTGAATTGCAATTGCTATGGTCGCGTCGTCCATGATGCCTGCACGGTCAACACGAAGTACCTTGCCGCTTTTGATTCGGGCGTATTTGCCTTTTTCTTTGGCAAGGGCTGCTGTTCTGGGAAAATTGACCTCAATTTCATGGCCAGCCTTTATTGGAACTGTCATTGGAAGTGAAATGTATGCTCCACCCTTACTTATGTTGACACTTTTTCCATTAAAGAATCTGCTCGCTTCAGGGAGCCAGACACTTATCGGCCAAGCCAAATCAGACCTAGTATCATTCCTTTGTTCAACTACTGCAGTTTCCATGATTCCGTTCTCCGTTAAACTAGTGGATTTATTTGCCATGAAATACTTATCGGCAATGTTAACTTGGGAAGTATAGGGAAAATAGGGACTGTAGGGGGAAATTTGAACATTTTTTTCATATTACGTCTGGGCATCCGTTGGCTGGCATTTTATAGGCCCTAAAATGAGTTTTTTTTAGGATTCATGAGTATATTCTTAAAACATCCCCTCGTATTTGAAATTCTTTGCAGTTTTCCTCTTTTTTGTGTATGATGATTTCGTTCTAATTTTTTTCGAGGATTTGTTATGGGCAACAAGTGTTCAGTTACGACGAAGGTTTATCCTGGCAATGATGGTGGGAAACTCAGCATATCCGATATGCTATCTTACTTTGAAAAACACGGCGCGATGCGTGTATCCGATCTTCATATCAAGGTAGGCAGTGCGCCGGCTTACCGTATTGACGGGGACCTTGTTCGCATGAAAGGCGGGCTTGTTACTGAGGAGATGGCGAAGGGGCTGATATACCCCCTGCTTGGGGATAAGGGTCTGGAGACACTTGAGCGCGATAATGCGCTGGACTGTTCCTTCGCTCAGGGTAATCTTCAATATCGAATCAACGCTTTTTATGACAACGACGGGCTTGTAAGTGCGATACGTGCTTTGGGCACCGATATACCGGAACCGGAGTCGATCGGTTTTCCTAATAATATGTGGGAGGACATCGTTCGGCTTAAGCATGGGCTTGTTTTGTTTACGGGGATAACCGGTGCGGGTAAGAGTACGACGATAGCGTCGCTGATAGAGCGCATCAACCGTAACCGTGCGTGCAGGATCATAACGCTTGAGGATCCTATCGAATATCTCTTTTCGCAAAATAACTCGATGATATCTCAACGTGAGGTCGGCAGAGACGTTGGGACGTTCAGCGATGGGCTTCGATCGATGATGCGTGAAGATCCGGATGTGATATTCGTCGGTGAAATGCGCGATATGGAAACGGTGCAGATGACGCTGACGGCAGCGGAGACGGGACACCTTGTTTTCTCTACGCTGCATACGCGGGATGTGACGGGATCGATAACTCGTGTACTGGATTACTTTCCGAGCGGGAGACAGGATGAGGTTAAAAACCAGCTTTCGCTTGGGCTTTCTTATGTGATAAGCCAGAAGCTTATTCCCCGCAAGAACGGCAACGGCAGGGTTGTTGCGATGGAGGTACTCAATAATAACTACGCGACGTCAAACCTGATCCGTGTTGGTAAGATCGAGCAGATATATTCGACTTTGCAGACTAAGACCCGTAACAGGCCCGACGAGAATATGATCACGATGGAACGTCATCTTGCGCAGCTTGTAAAAGCAGGTGAGATCGATCTTCTGGAAGCGAAGAAGTGGGCAAACGATCTGAAGAGTTTTGTCGACGCGATGAGCATGGATATTTAGATGCGGGCAGTACAACGTGCGGACTTTTAAAATAGGGTATGTATCGGGGAACAGGTATGCAAAACAAGCTCGGTGCGGTTATATTGCTGGTCGGTATTTGCCTGCCGGCGGTGTTGGGAGCTGATGTCGATATCGCTATACTTCCCTCGCCTTTTTCGATGGAGGCGGGCGAGGGGTCTTTCAGTCTTGACGAAAGGAGCGGTATATATTTTCAGCCAGAAACCGAGGCGATAAGGGCAAAGGCTGTATATCTCGGCAATTCCATAAAAGAAATAACGGGGTATTCGCCGGGCATAATGCCGCTGCATTTGCTTTCTCAGCCAAAGGCCGGCAATGCGATCGTGCTTAGGCTGTCTGATGGCGATTTCGGCAGTGAAGGGTACGGGCTTGCGATAGAGCATGACACCGTGACAATATCCGCTGCGGAACCTGCCGGTCTCTTTTACGGGATACAGACATTTCTCCAGTTGCTGCCTGTAAAGACAGATGAAAAATCCGTTTCGATCGACTGCCTGAAGATCACGGATAAACCAAAGTATGGCTGGCGAAGTTTCATGCTGGATTCCGGCAGGCAACACCAGTCGATCGAGTACATCAAAGGCGCCCTCGATTGGATGGCCATGCTGAAGATCAACGTTTTCCACTGGCACCTGACCGAGGGACAGGGCTGGCGCATCGAGATCAAGAAATATCCCAGGCTTACGGAGATAGGGTCGAAAGTCGCAACCGGCCCCGAGCAGCAGGGTTACTACACACAGGAGCAGATCCGCGAAATAGTTGCCTATGCCAAACAGCTGCACATCACCGTCGTACCGGAAATAGATATACCGGGCCATAGTGAAGCTGCCCTGATAGCTTATCCTGAAATGACGTGTCTGAAAAAAGCTCCCGAATCTGTCATGGGCTTTTCGTCGAACCTGTTCTGCGGAGGGCGCGAAGAAACATACAAATTTCTCTTCGACGTCTTCGATGAAGTATGCGAGCTTTTCCCGTCTGAGTACATTCATATCGGCGGGGACGAGGCGCCAAAAAAGATATGGGACAAATGCCCGGACTGCCAGGCGAAGATCAAGCAGCATGGCCTTAAAGACTCTCACGCCCTACAGATATATTTTACAAACCGAATCGCCGGGCATCTTGCCGAAAAAGGCAGAACCGCTATCTGCTGGGGCGACGTTATCACGCACCCGGGCCCTGCGCTGAATGACAATGTCGCGGTCTACTGGTGGAACTGGCGAAAAAACAAAGACAAGGCCTTCAAGGAAGCGATGAAACGCAACACGAAAATTATCTGCGGAACAAATTACTATACTTATCTCAATTTTCCCGTCTCTCCTTGGCGTAAATACAAAGGCAACCGAACATTCGACATTCAAATGGCATACGAAAAAAATCCCTGCGACCTGAATGAGCTTACGGATAAACAGAAAAAGCTCGTACTGGGTATGGGCACTTGCCTGTGGACCGACTGGAACCTGACCGAAGATATGCTCGACGGGCGTGCCTTTCCGAGGATATACGCGCTGGCCGAACAGATGTGGCACGTCGGCGATCGCCTGCCGTTTGACGAATTTTATGAAAATGTGAAAATTCAGTATCCCAGACTAAAGGCCCTTGGCATAAGCATAGGACCGGCATTCGCTGAGGTAAAAAAAACGCCTGGAATCAACGGGTATACTAACAATTAACCGAACTTTATTAACTCTACAGAATAAAAATCGGAAGCGGTCTTAAGCTATGAGTATTACTTTTCGTTGTCCTGAGTGCAATGGGATTTGTGCTTTTAAGGCGATCCATTCGGGTCGGCGGGCACGGTGCCAGAGCTGCGATACGCTTTTTGTCATACCTTCGGCGGATGGGGGTAAAGCTGAGAAGATAAAGATCAAGGAGGTTGAAGGTGACGGTGACGCGTTTTCCGGTTTTTACCGGGCTGCGCTGGTGGAGACATGGGGGTTATTTACGAATAAAGCTAATGCTGCGGGGCTTGTTCTTGTTACAGCATTGGTGACGTTCAAGTTTTTTCTGTGGAACTTTAATTTCATACTTGAAATACCTACCAATCAGGGAACCGTTGTCACTGTATACCTGTTTTTTGGATTGGGGGCGGGGGCGATTGCGCTTGGGATTTTGTTCTGGTATCTTATAGAGATCATCTATTCTACGGGATACGGTATCAATGAGCTGCCGCGAGGAGGAATGGGCTTTGGGGTTGATTTTGTATTGAAACTGGCGCGGTCGCTTTATGTTTTTATCGCGGTGATGGCGATGGTTCAATTGCCTACACTTGCGGTGTTTGGGATCCTTAAGCGTTACGGTATCGATCGGTGGTGGATCCTTTCGTTTCCAATTGCAGCCGGTTTGTTCGCTTTTGCGATGGGGATACTTATCGTTTCTATCAGCGGGGATTTGTTTTCTGTGCTGCGTGTCGATCATATCGTCAAGAGTATTCGGAAGGTGTTCGGGCCGTACTGTGTTTGTGCGGGTGCAACGATGGTCGCATTTGTCCTGGGGTTTGTGTGCAGAGGGCTTAGCTTCGAGATGTTCGAAAAAAGCGTGTGGATTGGAGTGCTTTATATTATCGGCAACTTCGCAGGCGGTATTATGGCGGTGGTCGCGGCGAGGTGGATCGGGCTTGTTTTCAGGCATTACAGCGGATATATTAATGTTTAACTAAGGCATAAGCGGCGGCTTCGCCTTTGGCGAGGCTGGTTTATGAAATATTTTTCGGGTTAGTTTAATGTCTATTTATTTTCAATGTCCGAGTTGCAGCGAGTTTTGTGCGTTTAAGGATCAATATGCCGGTCAGCGCGGGAAGTGCCTTCGATGCAAGAGCCGTTTTTTGATACCGGAGAAGTCTGGCGGCAAAGCTGAGATCATCAAGAAAAAGCTGGAGCCTGTGGAAGGTTTTTACCGGCGTGCGGTGAAGGACTGCTGGAAAATATTTGTTTGCAAAAGTAATATAACGGCGATGGTGTTTGTTGCGGCAATGGTCGCAATCGAGTATTTCGTTGGATATACGGATTTTTCTTTTACGGTAAGCGGCGGAGGAAGCGGGGGTTTTCGAGTTCAGCTTCCGACGGGATGGGTGGCGATTATAATCTCCCGCGGTTGTTTGTTCTGGTATTATATGGAAATAATCGCAACGGGCGCGTTCGATGGGAGTGACCATCTTGCGGATTTGGATATGGGGGGCGGGTTAGTGTTTTTGTGGAACCTTATTAAGAGCATTTATCTTTTTGCGGCAGCGTTTTTGATATCTGTTCTTCCTTTTGCAATTCTTGTGTCGCTGCTGGAAAATGTCGGGCTTGATCTACGGGCGCCGATCAAAATAGCATTGCTGCTTGCGGGGATGTTTTTGTTTCCGATGGTGTTACTGACGATAGCCGCGGGGCGTGAGATATGGATGGTTTTTAATTTGCGTTATATTTTTGCTCCTATCGTTAAGAATATCAGGCCGTACCTCGTTGTGGTTTGTTTTGCGGCGGCGGCATTTCTTGTGCAAATTGGTTTGACTTATTCTACGATCGGAGGGTTTGGAGAGAAGGTCAGGGAAAGCGAATATTCGGCGTTTGGGTGGCTTGCTTTGTCCATTTTCGGAGGCATGCTGAACATTGCGGCTATGCATGCTGTGGGGTTGTTCGGTTTTCACTATCGGAGCGAACTACCTCAGCTGCAGCTTGAAAGCGAGAGTTAGAGCTACGCTTTATTGGGTGACTTGTACTTTGTCATGTGTACGGAACTTCCTGAGTCGTTGAACTCTACTTTGTCCATGTATGACCTCATTAGCAGGACGCCCCTTCCTGATGGCTTTTGCAGATTTTGGTCATGCCTCGGGTCGGGTAGATTCCTGTAGTCAAAGCCGGATCCTTCGTCAGAGACAGAAACCTCAATACGGTCCGGAGCAATCGTATAATCAACCATGACGTGTCTGGATGCGTCAGCGTTATTTCCGTGTTTTACGGCGTTGATGAAAGCCTCTTCCATGGCGAGGTGTATCGCGAAAATGTCTTCACGGGAGAATCCGTTATTTTTTGCGAGGGCGATTATCTGGCGACATACGGCGGCAACGGCAGGTATGTTGTTGCCTACAGTGACCGATTTTTGTAATGTCGCTTTAGAAACCATGTCGCTTCAACCATTTTATTGTCTTATAATTCGATCGGGCATATATATCTTTTTGCGATACAGCCTTTGGGACGATGGGGTGCTGCTATCTTCTCTTCTGTGTTATTCAAAACTGTCCAGAGCCTGCTGAGAGTCAGGCAGAATTTTAAAAATATTATCAAGTCGTGTGATCTTGAAGACCTGCATGATCGCGTTGGAGATGGAACAAAGTCTTAGCTGGCCGTTTGATTCGTAAACCTTTTTGCTTACACGAATCAACAATCCCAGTGCGGAACTTGAAAGGAATTCAACGTTGGAAAAATTCAGGACGAGATTTATACCCTGTTTTCTTTCTACGAGCGGTATGATAGAATTCTCCAGGGCCTGTATGTCAATTTCTTCTAGTATCTTCTGGTCGGTAAGTGTGGCTACGGCTGCGTTGTCTACGTATTCGACGGCGATCTTTGGATTAATTTCGGCCATTTTTAACTCCATATTTTTAAAATTTCGATTCAAAACCCTTGACAATTGTCAGGTACTTCCTGCGATATATTTTCCTTCCGGCGTTAACTGCCATCCCCAAGGGGTCGCAAATAACAACGCTTTAGCGTGTTAATACCGAAAAACGCAAACCCCAGATTATATCAGGTGTTTATCTTTGTCAAGAATTTTCATTTTGACGGCTAATTTAAGGACTTTTCTAAAAAATTCTTGCGTAAAGCCTTTTATTTCGCAATAATACTGCCTGCGTTAACCGTCCTAATGGGGACGTTTGTGTTTCAAGTATGTGCAAGACCGACCATTCGCAACAAAGCTGATGTGTATGGCGGTGCCGGTATCGGGAGGAAAGTTCTTTTTCTCAGCACTCGGAATATGTACAACCTGATGTGAGCCTGGCTAATATGGTATTGTTAGCCGTTAAAATTATTTTTTATCTGGAGGTAGTATGAAAATTAGCAGATCAACTGGATACGCACTCGTTGCGGTAGGCTTTGTTGCAGAGGAAGGTAAAGAAGGGCCCGTTCTAGCAGCAAAAATTTCAAAAGCATATGATATTCCGCTGGAATATTTGCTGAAGATCCTGCAGCAGCTTGTACGAGTTAATATTTTGCGCAGTAAGCGTGGGCCTCGCGGCGGATTCTTTCTTGCAAGAAAAACGGACGAAATTACCATTCTTCAAATCATCGAAGCTGTTGAAGGTCCGATGCTGACTCAGGCGAATCTGGCCGAGCTTACGGGCAATGCCGCTTTCAGTGTAAAGATGGAAGAAGCCTGCAATGGGGCGACCAAGAAGCTGCGTGCTATTTATGATAGTGCTGTACTTTCTGATATGCTTGCAGGGTAGATATTGTCATGACTATACAAGAATTCCAGGAACTGATAAGTGCGCAATATGAGGTTCGCGACCGCGAGCGCGGGACTGCGAAGACATTTATGTGGTTCATCGAGGAAATTGGCGAACTGGCTACCGCATTGGCGGGCGAAGATCAGGAGAACAAGTCCGAAGAGTTCGCCGATGTGCTTGCATGGCTTTGTACGCTTGCGAATATAAGCGGTATCGATCTGGAAGAAGCTTGTAAAAAATATACCGAGGGGCAAATAGAAGGCTACAAATAGCCGCTCGTCGTTAGTCGTTAGTTTTTATAGCGGAGGCCTTACTGGTCTTCGCTTTTTTTTTCGGTGTTATTCTTCGGGGTTGTTTTTTTCTTTTCGGTTTGACCTGAGAGTTCTGTACATGCAGTACAGGAACAGGCCGATTATGCCTGTCCAGCTTGTCAACATGAATATCCATCCGCTTAAGGTCATTGGTTTTTCTCCTGTTTCGGTCGTCTTCGCCATACTATCCAAACGAGGATCGTTAAAAGAGCAAAGAGCGAAAATAATCCGATCCTTGTTATGACGACGAAGGGCATGTCTTCTGGTGTGATATTTTTTAGCATGATGACATCCGGCCAATCCTGCCAGAGCCATACGGCTAGTATTGTAAGGAGAAAGAGCGGTGTTACGAATTTTATTATGAAGCGGTAAACTCGAGGAATGCGGATGTCCGACCCTGTGTGCAGTTCGGTCCATGCCTTTTCCATGCCGAACACCCATGCGAAGAGTATGGCTTCTACAGTGGCGAATATGACGAGGCAGAACGATGTGCCCCAGAAGTCCATTTCGCCGAGGACGCCGTTTCCGTAGAAGAAGATGACCGGCTGACATAGCGTGAAGGTGACTACGCCGAATATCGTGCAGGCCTCTCTTCGTGTGAGGTTAAACTCGTCTTCGAGGAACGCTATTGCGGGCATTGCAAGGGAGATGGAACTTGTTACGCCAGCGACGAATAACAGGAAAAACCACATGAATCCGAAGAGCTGGTCGTTACCCATCTGCTGAACTATCATGGGCATTGTTACGAAGCCGAGGTCGAATACTCCCTGTTTGGCGATTCCTGTGATTCCTTCCGGGCCGAAGAAAATGAATGCGGCGGGAATGATCAGAGTTCCGCCGAGGACGACTTCGACCATTTCATTTGTCGCACTTGCGGTAAGGCCGGAGAGGGCTACGTCGTCGTTTCTTCTCAG
>DAOVIC010000209.1 GCA_030671565.1 Anaerohalosphaeraceae bacterium | reverse complement strand
CGAAACCAGTCTATCCTCAATGATCGCATTGTAAACTCTGATGTTGTCGTCAATTTGTACAGGACTATTGTAAGGGTATTGCCTTTGAGCAAGCCGGGCTATTTGATCGAGGAGGTTTACCTTGCCTACTATCAGGCGTGTTTGGGCGTTTTCGTAGTCTTCGCCTGAGTTGTTTGCTACGCGGACATAACCTTCGAGCTTGATATGTTTTTCATCGTCGGTCAGGGTTGCCATGTAGAATGCCCGCCAGTTCAGGCCGCTGGTTAAATATGTTATCTCGAAGGCGACCTGGCCTTCTACCTCGCTGCGTATGAGCCATCTGCCGATGTCTTTTAGTCTTGCGGGGTAAGAAATC
Organism: Anaerohalosphaeraceae bacterium; assembly: GCA_030671565.1. The sequence goes on along the minus strand of DAOVIC010000209.1, from coordinate 1,499 downwards.
AGTTCAACGTCGATTTTGTCAGCGTATTCAGAAGGTTCCAGCGTCAGGCTTGTCGGGTCTATTAGTGTGTTTGACCACATAAACTGGAGCCAGTTGTATCCGGGCTTTAGGGTTAGTTTGCGTTTTTCGCGTACGAGGGTCAGATCCGCGGAATTGTAGATCGTCAGCTGGGTCGATTCTCTCTTTGGAAGGACGTTAAGTTCTATCGCACTTGCAGGAGCAAATGGAGGTTTATCGGGGATGTCGGCAGGGTCTATGAGAGCAACCTGAGGTGCTGCTGTTTCAGTCAGCTTTTTAGTTAGAGAAGTATCTTCTGCTGTTTTTGACCGCACGACTGTCGATACCATACTCTGCCGTTTTTCGAGGTGAGGCGATCTTGAAGCGATCATAACCGCAATGGCAGCTACCATAAGGACCGCAGCGGCTGTAAGCCAGGCCGGTTTTCTGAAAATCAAACCTGTAGCTGCCGCCGGTGTCTTCGCCTTTGAAACGGTTTTTTCGACGAGGGGTTCTGCGATGTCCGGCTGGCCTGCGAGCATATCCAGTGCGGAGAACTTTAGCTTTATCTCCTGAAGCTTTGCTCTGCATTTGTCGCACTTTGCCAGATGGGCCGTAATCCTGCTTCGTTCGTCAACACCGGCAAGGTCAAACTGGTACTTTATAAGCATGTCTTCTGTAAGGTGATCGGTCATATGACACCTCCTGAAATATCAGGCAAACTTTTTGAAAGTGTTTTAAGGGCTCTGAACATCTGAGTCTTAACGGTTCCAACAGAACAATTCATGATCTCGGCGATCTGACGATAAGGCATATTCTGGTAGTATGAAAGAACGACAGCGGTTTTTTGTTTCGGCGAAAGTTTATCAAGTGCGGACCTGACCTGTTCGACAAGTTCGCGTTTTTGGATATCATCGGACGGGTCACAGTTGCCGTTTGACTGCAATACATCAGCAAGTACATTATTTCCGGAATCTGTTGACATCTTTTGATTTAGCGAAACAAATCTCAACTTTTTCTTCCTTGCATCGTCGATCACAATTCTGGCTGCGATAGTAAAAATCCATGACCTAAGATTCTTGCCCCTGAATGTGTGGGCCTTTTCGTATACCTTCCTGAACGTTTCCTGAAAATGGTCCTCGGCCTCGGTGTTACTGCCGCATACCTTTGACAGATAGCCCAAAAGCTGCGGGCCGTAGAAACGTACTATCTTTACAAAGGCTTCGCTGTCGCCATCGATGTGGGCATCTATCAGATTTTTTTCAGCTATATCCATGAGGCATTTCTGTTCCATCTGAAAGTATAGACGTCCATTGTATGCGAGTGGTTGACATTAAAAAAAGTAAATTCTTTGTAAAAATGGACTTTTGGCAGTCCGCTGGAAGGTTTGGAATCTAAAAAATGTTAAGAAAAGCCCGGCAAACATGATAAATATCATTTAAACCATGCCGTAATGTCAAAGATATTCTTTTTGGCCGGCCCCTTAAGCTCGACCGGGTTTG
>DAOVIC010000046.1 GCA_030671565.1 Anaerohalosphaeraceae bacterium | reverse complement strand
TTACTTCATGGCATCCATAATATCGCTTAGTTCGATATCCGCATAACCCATGCAGGTATCTGCCGCACCGTAGTATATCTTAACTTTCCCTTCTTCACAGATAGCACCGCAGGTAAAGACAACGTTTCCGTAAAAGCCGTTGACCTCATAATCCGTTTCCGGTTCCATTAGAGGCTCTGTAGTTCTGGCAAGAACCTTAGACGGATCATTTTTATCAAGCAGAACTGCTCCAAGAGAATAGCGGCCACTCTTGCTTGCCGCGTGATAAATTTCCAGCCAACCTTCGTCAACCAGGAAAGGAACCGCACTGCAACCGACATGCCCGTCGTCCCAGTTCTGGCTGGCTGTCATAAGATGCTTATGGTTACCCCAGCAAATAAGATCAGGTGATTCCGATATCCATATATCACGAAAACCATATTCCGCAGAAGCAGGACGATTCAAAGCATAATACTTGCCGTTGATCTTCTCAGGAAAGATCGCAACGTCTTTATTATCAGGGGTAAAGATAACCCCATGACGTTCGAAGTTCTTCCAGTCCTTCGTCGATGCCAGACAAGTCGTAACCCCCCCGATAGGCGAAATAGCCGAATAGTTGATATAGTACGTATCACCCATTTGTGTTATGCGGGGATCCTCGATACCGTACATTTCGTACAGGTTGTCGGATTGCATTGCAGGTGTCTCTTCGATATCAAAGTTAATACCGTCGGAACTTCTTGCAATACGGAGGTGAGAGATCGACGACAGATACTTCCTTCCTGGAAGCCGCACAAATCTCGAGTCCGAAATATGAACATCGGGATCGTCCACGTTAAATTCTTTTACAATGATCTCCCCCGTGATATGGTCGAAAAGCGGAACTTTCGCGACCTTGGGATTATCAGACTTGGCGATCTCAGCAACTCTAAGCAGCAACAGGATACCATCGCCGACCGTCGTTACGCCGGCATTAAATGCACATACAACCTCAAAATCAGGACGAGAAGGTTTTACATCTTCCGGCGAAATGATGGGATTTCCGGGTGCTCGATAAACTTTCAATTTCATACTCCTTTGAAATTAAGGCACAGTTAAACATCACCCACAAACCGCAAATAACGGCATATTCCCACCTTTATTGTTTTCTATAAAACATACCCCCAGGACATTCACCCGCAAACCCTTATTTATAAAGGAGTTACAAGTCGGAGCAACCATCCTTCGTTTGAACCTCTTGCAATTCATAGCGACCTGAGCGACCAGCGGGAGCGGAAATCGCAGACAGACGCTACTGAATTTTATACGCCTAAAGGCACTCGAAGCAACTGCCCTTCGTTTGAACCAATAGCCAGAAACAACGAACCCAGCGACCAACGGGAGCGGCACACAACAAGCGAATGTGCCACATACTCTCCGTGGTCATAGACCACTCGGGGCGACAGGACTCGAACCTGCGACCTCATGACCCCCAGTCATGCGCGCTAGCCAAACTGCGCCACGCCCCGGAAAGTGCGCTATTGTACCTGCATTGCCATACCATGACAACGGTTTTTTGCCCAAAAAGATAACTATCTGCTAATATCACACCGGATTTATGACGACACAATTAAAACTAAACTATTTTTATAGATATTTTGAGGCCAAACATGATCGAAACAGTCACCTTGGAAGAAGCCTTATGGCAAAGCGCCAAAGAATCATTTGAAACTATGATAATGCTCCCGATAGAACGTTCTGAAAACGTAGAACAAGAGATCGAAACATCGAAATCGATTGTCTCGTCCATTGCATATACAGGTTCGATCAAAGGGGCAGTAACAATAATATGTGACAGCCAAAGTGCTGATAAAGTTGCCAGAAGCATGTTAATGATGACTCCGGAGGACGAACTGGCAACAGAAGACATCCACGATGCCATCGGCGAAGTCACAAATCTCGTCATCGGCGGACTAAAATCAAGAATAGCAGAATCCGTCGGACAGGTCGAAGTCTCGATCCCCGTAGTAATGGAAGGCAAAGAGGTCGTACCGGCTATCGGCTCAAACGGAAATATGGCTCAAATAGTCGCACAAGGCGATGGCTGCAAAATAACTTTCGTCATCGTTTACAGAGAACCAGCCCGATAAGCCTTTCGGCAACCATCTTCCGCTGCAAACAAAAAACTGCCCAAAGAGATGCAAATCTTGACAATCTCGCTATCCCAGTTATTATAAACTGCACTAATAAAACTACTTACGTAACAATTGCAGGAAAAGCGGATGGATTTGAAAGAGCTCGGCTGGAGCGATTTTTTCGAAAAACATTTCGAACCATACAAGCACAAAGGTCTGACAGCCGGACGTGTGGTTCGTGAGCACAGACATATTTACACCGTCTGCTATGAAAATGGCCACATCACCGCCGAGTTAGCAGGAAAGATCGATTACGATGCTCAGACCCTGGCAGACTACCCCGCAGTAGGCGATTGGGTTGCCATAAAAGTTCGCCCACAGGAAAACAGAGCTGTCATCCGGGCGATACTTCCCCGCAAAAGTAAATTCACACGCAAAGTCGCCGGCAGAGACCTCAAAGAACAAGTTGTCGCCGTCAACATCGACACCGTCTTCATCGTAAGCGCGCTGGATGCGGAATTCAACCTTCGACGCATTGAGAGATACCTCGTCCTGACATGGGACAGCGGCGCAGAACCGGTTATTATCTTAAACAAAACAGATCTCTGCCACGACGTACAAAGTTACATCGAACAATTAAAGTTCGTCGCCCCGGACGTTCGCATCTACCCCATAAGTGCCGTCAAAAAAACTGGGATCGAATCCCTTTACGAATATTTGGGAAGCGGAAAAACCGTCTCCCTCCTCGGCTCTTCCGGTGTAGGCAAATCAACCATCATAAACAGCATCCTCGGAATGGAACATCTGGAAACCGCTCCTGTACGACAAGAAGACAGCAAGGGAAGACACACAACCACACACCGCGAACTGATCCTTCTCCCCGAAGGAGGAGCGGTCATCGACAACCCCGGCATGAGGGAACTCCATCTCTGGGCAGATGAAGACAGCGTAAAACGAGCTTTCGAAGATGTTGAACAGATCGCAGAAATGTGCAAGTTTAGAGATTGCCTGCATGAAACAGAACCCCAATGCGCAGTAAGACAAGCTATAGAAGAAGGAAAATTACAAGCTGATCGCGTAGCCAATTTCAACAAACTGAAAGAAGAATTAAAACTCCTCGAAATTCGCCAGGAGCAAAACACAAAGGCAAAAGAAAGAAAAAAAACCGCAAGACAGAAAAAAAGAAAAAAGAAAAAAAACCGAAAATAAAATAATACAGATTCAGCCCCAATTACAGCTTGTCACTTCCCTAATGCCTGCATAAGATCCATCGCGTGTTCCTGTTCGACAGCCAAAATCAATCGCAACTGCTGCGCAAGAGCTATCTCTTTAAGCTCCTCCGCCTGATCGACACGTACCTTGTACCTGTTGATCGCATCCTTTTCACCGTCAAGATCCTGCTCAAGCATCGTAACGTTCTCTTCGGAAACGTGTATCTGTCCCACGCCAACTGTCGGAACCCCGCCAAGATAATCTATCTGATCGGCAAGAACCATTGCATGACCGAATTCCTCGTTCGCATGAATTTTCAACTCCTTGATTATGTCGCCATACTGTGCACCGGTCATAACCGCCGCATGTTGGATATACTGGATCCCCGCCGAATACTCCAGCGAAAGGTCGACATTAAGAAGTTCGATAAGCTTTTCTTTTGTTATCGCCATTACTCTATCTCCGTTATCTGAACATCAAACCTAATATTCCATGATCTGATATTTTTCGTATTCCCACTGATGCACGACCTCGATCACTTCTCGATCCGAAACATCGCACCAGTTAAGATACCCCTGTGATATCGCATAGAAATTCTTGATCTCATCGATGACCACAACATCGTCGACAAGCCCTCTGAGCTCCCCCGCCGCATCGCAACTTGAAACCGGAGCAGCAACTACGATTCGCTCTGCATTAGCTTTCCGGCACATTGAGACACAAACTCTCATAGTCGAACCCGTCGCGATACCGTCATCGACAAGGATCACTGTTCGATCTGCGATTTTCGGTAGCGCGTAACCCGCTCTCAACGCGCCGATCCTTCTTTTAAGTTCCGCGTCTTGTTCGCTTATGATCTGATCTATTTTTTTCTTCGCTAATTTTCCAAACACCTCAGGAAAGATAAAAACACTGGAATCTTCAGCGATAGCCCCAAAACCTGCCGCAGGATTGTCGGGCCACGGTAGTTTTCTTGCCATGATAATATCAAATTCCGCCTGCAAATACCTGGCAACCTGGTAACCAACTTCGACACCGCCTCGTGGAATAGCAAGAACCAATACGTTTTGATCGCGATATTCCTCAAGGGCATACGCAAGCCTCTGTCCCGCGTTGTCTCTATCCTCAAACATCTTTCATACTCCTGTTTTAATTACTCCAACTGACCGGCTATCACACCACTTTCTCCCTTTCAAAATAGCGAACGAACCATTTACGTGCGATTTCCGCCACGATTTTAAGTTTCCCAGCCTCTTCGAAAAGATGGGTTGCTCCCGGAACTATCACCAGTTCCTTTTCGCAGTTAAGCTTCGCAAACGCCATCTCATTTAATTCGATAACGACCGGGTCATCGCCCCCTACTACCAAAAGTGTCGGCGGCTTAACTTCTCCCAAACATCCCTCGGCAAGATCGGGCCTCCCACCGCGCGAAACTACCGCATAGATTTCTTCGCCAACCTGCACAGCCGCAGACAGCGCTGCCGCCGCCCCGGTACTCGCTCCAAAATATGCGATCCCAAGTTTGCTCGTCTTTTCATTTTCCCTCAGCCATTTCGTCGCGCCGCACACTCTCTTAGTAAGCATCCCTATATCAAAACGCAAGTGTCGCGTCTGCATATCCACATATTCCTCTTCAGGCGTAAGCAGGTCTATCAAAAGCGTCGCCAAACCTCCCTGCTGAAGTGTCTTCGCAACAGATCGGTTCCGGGGACTATAACGACTGCTCCCGCTGCCATGTGCAAAAACCACTATCCCCTTAGCATTCTCAGGAATACAAAGCGTTCCATTGATACTTATTTCTTCGTCAATATCTACCGTAACATCGGTAATTCGAAGCCTGTGAACATCTTTTATAGCCATTGTTATTGCCCTTGCTCCCTTCTTTCAGCTTCACGTTGCAATATCTCCATCAGTTCGAAATCTTCGACCTGATCGAAACGAAGATAAAAACTGCCTAACGCCTCAAAATATAACGGCGACTGCAAACATAATGTCTCGTCTGCGTATTCAGCGATCGACTTTAACGAATCATCCGGACCCACAGGCAATGCTGCTATCAGTTGCTTTGGTCTCTCCTGCCTTACTGCCCACAACGCTGCCTCCATCGTTGCACCCGTAGCTATTCCGTCGTCAGCAACGATAACGATCCTGTCCTCAAGGTCGATCTTGCCCAAAACCCTGCGACACTGCGTAACCCTTCTGCCAATTGCCTCAAGCTGCTTGGTTTTTTCTTTCTCTATATACTCATTCGTCGCACCGACATAAGAAGCCAGCGACTGGTTAATAAAGACTTCGCCGCCTTCGCAAATGGACCCTATCGCCAGCTCCGGATTCATAGGAGCACCAAGTTTATGGGCAAGAACTATATCAAAATCGCCGCCAAGAATATCGGCAATTTCTACAGCGACCACAACTCCTCCGCGGGGAACACCCAGCACCACCGCATTTTTATCACGGTAGTTCTCAAGCTCACGCCCAAGCCTTCTCCCAGCCTCTAACCGATCTGAAAAAGGCTCACTGCTGTTGGACAAAATCTTAAGTGTACCCATTTAACGGTCCCCCTCAACCTGAACCTTGCTTACTCGATCATTGACAGTTCCGAATGACCCTCCCATATCCCGTGCAGATTACACCGTGCAAAAGCACGCAGTTTGCTATGGATATGGTCGAGAGAAACACTCGCCTTCATGATCGGATCCGTTGTCTTGGACGTAAAGTCCATCCGGCAAAGATAAGTATGATCCGCATAAAGTTCGATAAACTCGATATAATGAGACGCTTCATTCGGATGCTCAAGCATCTTACCGACCTCTACCACAACCTCGAAAGTCTCGCCCTTATTTACGCGTTGCGGCGCACTTATTACAGGGACATGTTTCTTTTCAAGATCGGTAATACTCTCCATGTCTTGTACCATATTGATCCCACAAAAAAGATCGTCTTCGCATTTGGTTGAACTATGTACTAGTGACATTTCAATCTCCTGTTTTAATTTCTATAATTATCAATTTATTCCCGGCTGTCTTCCTTTTGATCCTTAAAACTGAAAACAGCATTTACATTTGAATATTTCTCCCCATCTATTTCCGCATACGGAAAGATCGAATAGTTAAGCGGCCCTTTCTTAGCTGCCGGCAGTTTTATATCTCTGCCGATTGTAAAAGCAACGCGGTGCTGATCGACTCGTCCAAAGAAATCCTCACGCTTCGCAATATTTCTATTCGCCTCGGATGCATCCACAGGCAGCCACCCCATACCTTCTATATAGAACTCGGCCCAGCAATGATAGCCGTCTATTTCGCCTGCCCTGCTCTCCGGATCAAGCGGAAGTCCCATTATAAAACGCGCGGGAATACCGAGCGAACGCGCCTCTCCAATGAACAGCGAATGAAAATCCGTACAGTTGCCCGTTCGAATATCGCGTGCGTAAACAGCATCCTCGCGCCCCCATTCGCTTCCGGACTCATCGTATTTCATCGTATCGACGATATGATCGTACAGAGCTCTCGCCTGCCAGAAATCGTCCGAAATATGCCCGGCAACTCGCTGAGCTTCTTCGGCAATGGCTCCCTTGGTCGGTATTAAACGGTAGGGGCCCGTATAACGCAACGGACTGTCAAAGCCCGTCGGAACTGACGACCTAACTACTAAAGCATTGGCAAATTCACGGGTAACCATGAATTTCACCGTAAAACTGATCTCCTCTTCTCCTGCCACGGGAGCATCGGACAGGTCAAACAGAATAAAACGATTACCGAATCTGTTTTCCTGAACTAATGAATAATTATTGTTTCCATCGACATTAAAATCCGTCAATTCCTGGTAATGGCTGTTCAAAGGAATGGGCACCCATACGCGAATCTCTTTCGCTTCGACGGGGATATCGGTCATGACCACCTCATATGATATTTCCGTCTTTCGCGCATCTTTTCCGTAACCGAACCTGCCATCGCCCTGCATGGGAGATTTGCTGTACAAATACCCCACCATCAGCACCAGTACACAGCCGGTAACGGTCAACGCCATTCCAATAACTGCCGTAATTACTCGTTTAGACTTTTCCATCTTTACAACGAACCCCTACATAAAAGGGCACAGGATCTTCACCTCCTCGGACATGCAGGCTCGGATATATGCTCAAGAACTTCCCAGGACAAGTGCTCCGAATGCGATTTCACCGCAATGTCACTAAGTGAAAAAATACCGCATAAATTATCCTCGCTGTCCAGCACAAGTAACCTGTGCAACTGTTTCTCCTCAAGAATATGCGCAGCTTCCTCGATCGAACTACCCTCGTAGCAGGTCGCGATCTCTGTTGTCATGATCTCACTGACCGGTGTTGTCCCGGCGTCCCAATCCTCGGCGATGCACCTGAAAACAATATCTTTCTTCGAAACGATCCCCTGTATCTCATCTCCCTCCTGAACCGGCAGAGAACCGATGTTTAATGAACGCATTTTCTTTGCAACGTCAACTACCGTCGCATCGGGGTTTATTGCCTCAACCCCCCTGGTCATGATCTCTTTTACTAACATTTTAAACTCCCATATAATATTTTAACGCCCGTTAATTCTACTTATCTATTCCTGAAAGTCAGACAATCAACCTCATCGGCAATGTAACCGACATTTATATCCGAAGCCATGCACTCAAACCCCTGATTGTAAACACACCTACTGGTCTTACACGCACCTACTCCGGCATTACAACTGGTATCCAGCTGTTGATTGGCTGCCATGCAAAGCGTATCGCATCGAGGATGAACCGTATCACCGATAGTTATCGCCATAGCATGACACATATCGTTCATGTTGTAAGCACACTCAGTAACATCGCAACTGATCACTTTCGGCATCTCCATAACAACATCTCCCTTTCTTAAATAACATGTACGTTCAAAAACCTTCAACGATGCACGTTAAATCGGCGCGCACTCCAAACCCGATAATTAGCGAATTGCTATAATGCAGAGTATTATCCCGCAAGAAGAATGTAAATTACCCGACAAGATCAAATAACGATTATTACAGGCGAAAAAGGTGTGTAGAATGAATCAGTCTCGGCCAGAGGCCGAATCCTCAACCACGAACTAAGAACTATAAACTATCGCGCTTATGCCTACTTCTTCAGCCACGTCGGACCAGATTCGGCATCGACCTTAAGTGGTACATCAAGTGCGATAGCTGTTTCCATCTCACTAACGATCCATTCGACATGTTTTTGAACTTCTGATTTGGGCACTTCAAAAACCAGCTCATCGTGAATCTGAAGTATCATCTTGACCGGCAGATCCTCGGCGGCGATTCGCTTATGGATATTTATCATCGCAACTTTTATAAGATCCGCAGCCGACCCCTGTATTACAGTATTGGTAACAAGGCGTTCGGCTTGTGAACGAACGTTGAAATTCCTGCTGTCAAGCCCGGCGATCCTGCGCCGACGTCCCAGGATGGTTTCCGCATAACCATCGGATTTCGCCTTCGCGATCGCCCCATCCATAAACGCCCGTATCGAACTGTACCTGGCAAAATAATCGTCGATAAACTTCTTAGCCTCGCCGCGACCGATCCCTATCGACTTGGCCAGCCCAAACGCCCCCTGACCATAAATTATACCAAAATTAACAGCCTTACTGTGCGACCGCATCTCACTGGTAACATCCGCCAGTTCAACGCCATAGACCTGCGAAGCGACAAACCGGTGAATATCTTCATCGGCCCTGAACGCCCGCAGCAGTTCTTCATCCCCTGAAAAATGAGCAAGAAGCCGAAGCTCGATCTGCGAATAGTCCGCACTGATAATATAATCGCTTTCCGAACCCGGCACAAACGCAGAGCGTATCTTCTTACCAAGTTCCGTCCGGATCGGTATGTTCTGCAAATTCGGATCGCTCGAACTCAACCGACCCGTCGCGGTAATAGTCTGGTTAAAACTCGCATGAACCCGCCCGGTCCGAGGATTTATCAGCTCGCCGAGTTTATCGACATAAGTATTACGAAGTTTCGCAAGCTGGCGATACTGCAATAGCAGCCCCACTATCTCATGGTCGCCGCTAAGCTGTTCCAGCACCGACGCATCCGTACTCCTGCTCGTCTTGCCCGACTTGATCGAAGTAAGACCCAAACGATCGAACAAAACCTCACCAAGCTGCTTAGGCGAATCGATATTAAAATCACATCCCGCATGATCGTATATTTGCTCCCGAAGCTCTTCGATACTGTCGCTGATCTCGACGGACATTCTTTTCAGCAGCTTAACATCCAGCGAAACCCCATTCCGTTCCATGCCCGCCAATACCTCAACAAGCGGCATCTCAACTTCTTCAAAAAGCTTGCGTATAGCAGGCTGCTTCTCAAGCCTTTCCGAAAGATACTTATAAAGCAAAAACGTAATATCAGCATCCTCGGCTGCATACTCACACGCCACCTCCGTATCGACCATATCGAACGTGATCTGCTTTTTCCCCTTACCGATAAGCTCCGAGATAGGCACACACTCATAACCCAGAAAATCCCTCGCCATATTATCCATCGAATGGCTCCGCCGTTCCGCATCGAGACAATACGAAGCAACCATCGTATCGAAATAAACCCCGCCAACCGGCATCTTCGCAGCCGAAAGAATAAGCAGGTCATATTTAATATTCTGCCCGATCTTCTTAACTTTTTTCTCGGCCAATATCGGTCCAAGCTCGCTGCGAACCAATGAAATATCAAGACACTTCACCCCAAGCGGCGCCCGCACCGGCAAATAATACGCATGATTTTCTTCCCAGCAAAAACTAAGCCCCACAAGATCGGCAGCCATAGCGTTTACCGAAGTAGTCTCCGTATCGACCGCAAAAAACTTTTGCTTTTTAAGCTCCGCCAGAAACTTTTCAAACTTTTCCGAATTATCAATAAGCTCATAATTCTTTTTAGCCGTCTTTACGCTCGCAAAGTTCTCGACAGGCCCGCCCTCTGCCTCATCGAACAGCCCCCGCTGACCTTTCTTTGCTTTTGGCTTGCTCTCGGCAGGTTTTCCCCCACTCAACCCAAGCTGCGACAAAAGACGAGTAAACCCAAGCTCCGAAAATATCTCACCAAGCTTTTCTTTATCAGCTTCGCTAACCGCAAAACTCTCTTCATCAACATCGATATCCATCTGCCGGTTAATGGTCACAAGCTCTTTGCACAACGCGACCAGCTCCTTCGACGCGCGAAGACTATCGCCCCGCTTACCCTTGATCTCATCTGCACAGGCGAACAGGTTCGCAATATCCCCATACTTCTGTATCCACGTAAGCGCCGTCTTCGGCCCGACATCCGGCACACCCGGAATATTGTCAGCCGTATCCCCCTGAAGCGCAAGCACCTCCAAAAACTGGTCAGGCCGAACCTTCATATCCTCCATCA
>DAOVIC010000032.1 GCA_030671565.1 Anaerohalosphaeraceae bacterium | reverse complement strand
AGCTTGTTGAACGTTGTGTCGATGAACATGAAGTAAGCTTGTGCGTAACGTTGGAGGAGCTTTTGGAGGCGGATGCGTGGGCGAGAAGGAAAGTCAGCGAATTAGTGGGTCGTGAATCTTAAATCGTTAGTTATAATTTTAGTTGCAAAAGGTCTTTGAATGGGCAAACAGAGTAAGAAACTTGGAAACTGGATACATCTGATCATCTGGATTTTGGCAGCGGTTTTTGCCGTTTACCTTATATCGGAAAATCTTCGCAGTTCGCTTTATATCCTGATCGTTGCGATTGGGTTCGGTGCGGTTATTATGATCCATGAATTCGGGCATTTTATCGTGGCGAAGATGGGCGGGATCAAGGTGGAGGCTTTTTCTATCGGTTTTCCTCCTGTGTTGATCGGGATCCGAAGGACCGAGGCGGGTATACGTTTTCGGATACTTCCTACGCTTGTGAATAAGAACGCGGAAAATCCTGAAGAAGGCGGGATCGTTTTTACTGTCGGTAAGGCAGGGAAGGCGTCGGATACGGAATACCGGATCGGGCTGATTCCTTTCGGGGGGTTTGTTGCGATGCTTGGTCAAAGCGATTCGGGTGCTGTGGAAAAAACCGACGATCCGCGGTCGTTTACGAATAAGCCGATCATGGTTCGTGTCGCAGTTGTTGCGGCGGGTGTGATATTTAACGCGATCAGTGCGGTTGTGATATTTATGGCGGTGTTTTTGGTTGGGCTTGAGCTTGCACCTGCCGAGGTTGGGGGCGTAGTTGCTAACTCCCCTGCCGAAATCGCGGGGATGCAGCCTGGCGACAGGATCGTAGAGGTCAACGGTGAAAGGTTTGTCGACTTTATGACGCTTCCGATGGCGGCAGCACTTTCGGCGAAGGGTGAGGAAGTAAACCTGGTCGTCGAGCGTAACGGTTTCGATGAGCCGATAGAATTCAATGTGGTGGCGAAGGTGCATGCCCGTTCGCGGCTTCCGGTTCGGGCGATAGGAGTCGAGCAGGCAAGTACGCTTAGAATAACGGATGCGATGGGGGATGCAGTCGCAGCAGCGATATACGAGTCGACGGGGCTAAAGCCCGGGGATGTTGTCAGGGCAGTTAACGGTGTCAAGATAGACAAGGCATGGCAGCTTAACGAACTGGTCGAGAGTACGCTCGATCGGCAGGTAAGTTTCACGGTTGAAAGAAAAGACGACGGAGAAAACGGCGGGGTTTCTGAAGTGACGGTCGAACTGCCGCTGTTGGTACGACCTGATAACGATAATTTTGAGACCGAATTCGATCTTGCACATATTCATACCATTGTTCCGCGACTTAAGATCGGCGAGGTGATCGACCAGGCAAAAGCGGAGACGTGGCAAAAGAAGGTTATCTTGTGGTGGCGTACGAACATACTGAAACAAAAGATAACCGGTACGTCTGAAGATGACTATAAGGACGGGCTTAAAGCAGGTGATGTGATCGTTAAGATCGGCGAGGTTGAGAACCCGACGTATGCCGAGCTTCGCAGTGTAACGGAAGAGCACAAAGACAAGGAAATGGTTCTGCGTGTTCTTCGAAAGGACTATGCGGGAGCCGAACAAGCGGTTGAGGTCAGGGTTACGCCGAGGCAGCAGCTGTCGCGAAACGGCAACGGCCGCGTAACTATCGGGATATATCCTGAGCTCGATGTCGAGCATGCCGTGGTTGCCAAGACGATCGACATTGAAAACGGTCCTTCGAAGCTTGCGATACCTTCCGGGGCGCGTATTGTTGCCGTCGACGGTGAAAAGGTTTCGGACTTTTACGACGTGATCCGGGTAATCCGCCATAACCGCGGACAGAGGATAAGTATCGATTACCGTGTCGATGATCAGAATGCAGGATCCGTTGTTCTTGATATTCCATCGCAATACGACTTTATAACGACTAAGACGCAAATCGATGCGTTTGTGCCTTTTGAACAGCTTCGTAAGCTTTATAAAGCCAGCGGTCCTGTCGAAGCGGTCGGGATGGGTATTAAGAAGACGAAGACGTTCATTGTGCAGACGGTCATAACTTTGAAACGTTTGTTTAGCGGTGCGGTGAGTCCTACGACACTTTCAGGTCCGTTGGGTATCGTTACTGCAAGTTACAGTATCGCATCGCAGTCGCTTGCTTATTATGTTTATTTTCTCGGGCTGATAAGCTCATGTATCGCGGTGATGAATCTTTTGCCGCTTCCGATCGTCGACGGCGGGGTGATAGTTTTGCTTATCGTCGAAAAGATCAAAGGCAGTCCGTTAAGCCATAAGGTGCAGGGGATTATCAGCTATGTGGGGCTGGTTTTTATTCTTGGGCTTTTCGGCTGGTTGTTGTGGAATGATTTTCTGAATATGCTGCTGCAATAAGATTTTGATTTGCAGCGGTAAACCTGCGAGGCGGTCATGAGTATCAGGGTTAGCGTAATAATCCCGGCTTATAACTCGGGGGCGTATATCGAGCGTGCGCTCGAAAGCGTCCTCGGACAGAGCCGCGGCGGCGACGAAGTGATCGTTGTAGACGACGGCTCGGATGATAATACTTTTGAGGTTGTCGGCAAATACGCGGGGAGAGTACGGTGTATCCGGCAGGAAAATGCCGGGGCGAGCGCTGCGAGGAACACCGGCGTTCGTGCGGCCTCGAGTGAGTGGATAGCTTTTCTTGACGCCGATGACGAGTGGATGGAGGATTATCTTGACAAGCAGGTTGCGATCGTCGAGCGAAACACTGAGCTTGTGTGGACGGCGGCGAATTTTTACAACTGCAGCTGCGTGGACGGGCATAGTAAGCAAGTACATGACAAGGGGGCGGGCGAGAAACTGTCTGGGGGCGGTGAAGTTTATGAGGATTATTTTCAGGCGTATATAAACGGGGCAGTTGGGTGGACGGGGACTTTGATGATAAAGAAAGCCGCACTGGAGGAAGCGGGGATGTTCACCGAAGGCCAGCCGATGGCCAACGATCTTGACATGTGGTGGCGAATTGCCTATCGCTGGCCGAAAATTGGTTATAACCGCGAACCGCTTGCGGTGTATCACAGGCATGTTGCAGAGAGCATTACGAAAAAACACAAGTCTCCTGATATACTGAGTGATCTTATCGCGAAACATCTTGAGATTTCCCGGTCACTTGGGGCTTTCGACAGGTTAAAACCTTGTGCAGTACATATGATCAGATACTGGAACTATGTTTATCTGTTCGATGAACGCAAATTTTATATCCGGAAGATATTGAAACGCTTTAAAAGCATTCTTCCCTTTTCTTACAGGTGGATCATGAATTCACTTACGACTTGTCCTCGTTTGACCTTGCTCGCAAAACCTGTTATCGATCGGATAAGCCATCGGATAGGAATTAAAAGATGAAAAATGATCGAGACGATATCCGGATCAGCGCAATCGTACCTGCATATAACGCGGAAAAATATATTTCGCGTGCACTTGACAGCGTTTTGAAACAGAGCCGCCCTGCCGATGAGATAATCGTTATAGACGACGGTTCAACCGACAGGACCGCGGAAATCATTAAGGGATATGGCGATAAGATCAAGTACGTTTATCAGGAAAACGGAGGAGAATCGGCGGCAAGGAACAGAGGTATCGAGGAGGCATCTTGCGAATGGATAGCTTTTCTTGACAGCGATGACGAATGGCTTGAACGTAATCTTGAAATGCTGGCCGGTGTCGTTAGCCGCAATAAAACCCTTGTGTGGGCCTTTGCTAATTTCATCAATTGCGACTGCAGCATCGAAAAAAGATCGGTTGCCCATAGAGACGAAATACCCGAGGCCCTGCTCGGTGGAAATGAATTTTTCAGCAACTACCTGGTATGCTTTGACGAAGGATTCCACGCGTGGACAGGTAGTAACATTATTAAGAAAAGCATATTTGAAAATGTAGGCTTATATGTTCTCGGGCAATCAAGAGGAGCAGACACGGACATGTGGTTGCGAATCGCATATAAGTGGCCCCAGGTCGGATACGTCGGGGAACCGCTTGCCATATACCATAGAGGTATTGCCGAAAGCATGACAAGCAGCTATCGGAATTTTGATCTCATCAGCAATATGATCGATAAGCATTTGAAGCTTTCGACCGAAAATGGGTGCGGTCAAACATTTTTGCCATGTGCCGGTCATATGCTGAGTGTCTGGATAAGAGAGATGCTTTCGACCGGAGATACCGATGGGCTTTTGGAAACGATTAAACGGTATGAAGGCCTCCTGGACTGGCGTTTCAAAAAAGAAATGTGGTTGAGAGTTAAGCATCCGAAGATCGCTCCGATCGCATTGGCGATAACATCTTCAATTAAGAAATGTAAGCGTTTTTTAACAGATCGTTTCAGTTTTGGTAAGGGATAGAACTTGATGTCTGAGCCAAAAGTCCTTTTGAGTGTTAGCGTTGTGATTGCTGCTTACAATGTTGAGGACTACATTGCCAGGAGCATCGCCAGCGTTCTTTCGCAAACTCGCAAAGCCGATGAGATAATTGTTATCGATGACGGGTCGACTGATGGTACGGCCGCTGAGATACAGAAGTTCGGCGATGCTGTTCGGTACGTTTATCAGGAAAATTCGGGCGTAAGCGCAGCTCGTAACCATGGGATAAGACTGTCCGGTCACGAGTGGGTCGCATTCCTTGACAGCGATGATGAGTGGCTGGCTTGTCGGCTGGAAAAACAACTGGCCATCGCAGAAAAAAATCCGGAACTGATGTGGATTACGGGTAATTTTATCCGCTGTCTGTGTAATGAAAAGAAGCAAGGGATGATGCTGGAAGCAGCAAAAGCAGAACGACTAGTCAACGGCAGCAACTGCTTTGAGAATTACTTCTATGCTTTTAGAAATAAGGCGGGAGGTCATACGAATACGATGTTGATCAAGCGGGATGTTTTTGATAAGGCCGGCATGTTCGATGAGCGTATGAACTATGGCGAAGATTCGGACCTGTGGTGGCGGATCGCGTATCACTGGCCGCGAATCGGATACGTTGCTAAGCCTTTGGCTATATATCACCTTACCCGGCCTGCAACACTGAGTAAGGGTTCAACAGATAAGCAGATACGAACGCTTATCGGACAATTGGAAAAGCATCTGGCACTTGCCGAGCAATACGGGCAGATGGAAAATTTCAGGCCCTTGGCATCTTTCCTTGTAAGGTCGTGGATACGGGGACTTCTTTTTACCAACCAACCAGAGCTTGTCAGGGATGTAATGAGTAAGTTTGGGTATCTATTGGGCTTTCGTTTCCGGATTCTTGGGCGAATAGCGATGCGTTTTCCATCTGGCACTGCGACTGTGTGTCATGCGATTTCGAAATGCGTGCGAGCGTTGAGTATACGTAAAGAGATACTAAGGCGTCCCAGGCGAAAGGTTAAAGAATGAGCGAGAGACCAAACGATAACTTTACAGTTAGCGTTGTTATACCGGCGTACAACATCGGATCGTATATATGCCGTTCGATAGAGAGTGTTCTGTCACAGAAACGGCCAGCCGATGAGATAATCGTTGTCGATGACGGATCCAGCGATGAGACAGCGGAAAAGATCAAGAGCTATGGTGACAAGGTCAGATATATCTATCAGGAAAATTCTGGGGTAAGCGCGGCTCGCAACAGCGGCATAACCAGTGCCACAAGCACATGGATCGCTTTTCTTGACGGCGATGACGAATGGATGGACGAACATCTTCAAATGCAAATGGAAGTTCTTGAGAAGAATCCGGAACTTGTCTGGTGCTCAGCCAACTACATACGTTGCCTTTGCGATGAAAAACGCCGTAAAGCAGACCTGCCTTCAAGCACCATTGACCGATTTAAACACTCTAAAGAATATTTCGAGGACTACATTGATGCCCATATTAAAGGTGCAACGGGCTGGACGGGGACTATGATGATCAAGAAAACCGCTCTGGAGGAAGCGGGGATGTTCACCGAGAATCTCAATCGTGCAGAAGACATGGAAATGTGGTTCCGCATCGCGTTTCGTTCACCCCGGATCGGGTTTATCAGCAAACCCTTAGCAATATATCACCTGGGGATATCACAAAGCCTCTCACGACAACCGGCACCTGCAAAGGACTACTGCGATTTGATCTGGCGTTTGATGGAACTGGCGAAGGCAGAAAATCGTCTTGACGCTTTTGAGCCATGCGCAGCGTATCTTTTGCGTGGGTGGATGCGTGGTATGTTGTTTAGCGCGAGAGGTTCAGATATACGGCAGATACTGGAACAGTTTGAGAAACTGTTTGGGCCCGGCTATCGGATTTTGATGCGTTTTCTGACGGTTTTTCCAAAGTTGACGGCGATGGGATGTCATATGGTTTCGCGATTCGTAAGGGTATTGAGAATACGAAAGGAACTTGTTCGCAAGCCACGGTGAATTCATGAGCGAATTATTAGAAAAATCAAAAGGTCGTTTGAAAGTGGCTGCCCTAACAGGCGGAGTGAATACACCATCGTCGAGGTTCAGGATCAGGCAGTATGGCTCGCGGCTGGAAGCACACGATATAACAGTGGAAGAACACATTCCCTTTTTTGAAAAGAGTTGCGGTTTGCCAAGTCCTTTCAAGGCAGTTGCCCGCATACCAGGTATTATTCGCTCTCGCAAAGCCGACATCGTTTGGATTGGCAAGGAACTGGTTAAAGGTTATCCTAGTTTTGAACGCATGGTCAAGCATCCCCGCCTCCTTGATGTAGACGATGCGATCTGGCTTTCAAAACCTTTCGGCAAGTTTGCAGCATCTTACATTGGACGGTCAATGGATGCCATCATCGCCGGTAACAGTTATCTGGCGGACTACTTCAGTAAATACTGTAAGAATGTATACATCGTCCCGACAGGGATCGACCTGGATCGTTATCAGTTACGCCCGGCCATGCATGAGAGTGAACCGGAAAAATTCGTTTTAGGCTGGACCGGTTTGCGATGCAACTATAAGTATGTCAAGGAAATTGAGCCGGCGTTACAAAGATTTTTGCAGAAACATGACCGTGCAGAATTTATGCTGGTCTCAAATTCCCCGTGGAAAAACTCTCTTCTTCCGCCGGAAAAATTAAAATTTGTGCCGTGGAGCGAGCTGAATGAAACAACTGCCCTGCATAACATGTCAGTTGGCCTAATGCCGCTTAGCGACGATAAATGGTCTCGCGGCAAATGCAGCTTTAAAATGCTACAGTACATGGCGGTCGGTCTTCCTGTAATCGCATCACCAGTCGGGATGAATCGAGATGTCCTGGAAAAAAGCGAGATAGGTTTTTCTGCAACTTCCCAAGATCAGTGGTATGAAGCCCTTGAAAACCTGTATAACAATTGGGAACTTCAAAAGCAACTCGGGATGTCAGGTCGCCAGGCAGTGGAAAAATATTACAATGCCGATATCATAGCTGAAGAACTTGCCGTGATATTTAGAAAAGCAGCTGCCTTGTAAAAATCATTTTGCATTTACCGGTTCACCTGCCGGAAAATTGTCTTGTAGTGTTCAAGGACCTTTACGATATCATGGCGATCTTCGACATATCGTCTGCCGTTTAGTCCGTATTCAATATATTTTTCATTTTCCAGCAGGTATCCCAGCTTTTCGGCCATTCGTGCCTGGTCCCCCTCGCAGCAGATTCCGCATTCGTATTTATCCATGAATCCGTCCGGATTGACATTGTATGAAAGAATCGCAGCGGCGCACTTACCTGCCTGGATGAAGGTATTTGGAAAGCCCTCGGCGTCACTTGTATTTACAAGTACCTTTGCGCGGAGGAAATACTCATCTATTTCGTGGAAAGGGATTCGCTGAAGGAACTGTAGGTTTTGCGTATTATTTGCCAGTTGGCAGAGATGGTCATATTCTTTATCTCCTGTGGCGTGCTGGCAGATCATGACAAAATTTTCTGCGGGAAATTTCCCGGCCAGTTCGATAAATTTTTGTGGTCTCTTGAATTCAGCACTTCGACCGACCCACAAGATATTTTTCTTTTCTTTATTCTGTAACTTGCATAAACGGTGAGCGTTTGGAACTACGGTCGAGTCTGCATCTGTGGTCTTTTTCAGGTTTCTACTATCGTTTTGATTCTGTGCAAAGACTATGTCCGCATGCTTTATTAGTCCTTTAAACATTTTCCCCATGACGGGATGCTTCTTTATATATTCTCCGTTACAATGGGTTGCGTGTGCAGTTCGATAGAGAAAAAATCTTTTTTTCAATCTGCAAAACAGTTTTGCGATATATATTCCCGGCGAGACGCTTTTTATCATATACATATCGGCATCGGCTTTTCGTAGCGCACGCCAAATCTTTATCGCTCCGACGAGCGGGTTTTGTTTGAAATTTACGCTTTTTATAATGTGTACGCCTTCGATCGTTTCCCGGGTTGGCTGTCCGTAGTCGGCTACTATGCAGCTAACTTTAAAATCGCTGTCTTTTGCAAGTTCAGTCGCAAGAAAGTAAAGGTCCACCTCCGCGCCGCCAAAGACATCTTGTATCCGCCTGTTAAAGAGCGGGTATGCCTTGGGCGATATCAGGCAGACTTTGATCGTTCTATTTAATTGCCTTGGTTTATTTTGCATATTGTATAAATAAACTTTCCGCTTGGGCTTGGTTCGATCTTTTCGACGAAATCAAATAGTACACAGCAGTCTTGTCCCATAACCATCTGAATTTTTCTGACAATGTCATCCAATTCTTCTTGATCCGGCTTGGCATCTTTTTTTAATTCAACGCGTATTACAATTTTATCGAAAAGTTCCTGAACAACCTGAAATCGTTTTATCCAATCTCTGAAAAACAATGCTTGTACGATAAAATGTGAATGCGCCAAATATCCATCGGCCTTTTTAAAATAGCCCAGAGTCCTTCCTATTACACTGTCTAATACCAGGGTTTTTCTACCGCATGGACAATCATTGCGTCCTGCGACTGCGACATCACCTATTTTATACCTGATCAAAGGCATCGAATAGTTTTGCAAAGTAGTTACAACCACATCTCCCTGACCACTTTTCAGGTTTTTTCCTTCATTATCAATTATTTCAACATGGTTCCACCATGGGAACATATGCAAACCCTTTTGCTCGGTGCACTGACAGGCAATTACCCCTACCTCACGTGACCCATACTGATTATACACTTTACATCCCATAGCAGATTCGATTTTCTGCCTGACTTGTTCAGTCAGAGGTCCTATTGTCGATATAAGAATTTCCGGCGAATGAAAGTATTTTCCACTTTTTGAAAGATAGTTTGCCAACTCAAGAGCTGACTCCATATAACTCCAGTAAGCCCTGGGCCTGAAGCTGTTATTGATCGCTATCAGTTCGTTGAGGTTTTGTTCACTGAGCTGATACGAATTGAAAAACTTCCTGTTGTAAAGCAAGTTTATAAGCCTATCTTTTAAGGTCAATGTGCCTTGTAAGATATCACGGTCAGATCCCCAAAACTTTATTTCAGGTTCTCCACATTCTTTTCCAAGTACTGAATTGAAATAGAGCTTTGTCGCAATATTCCAGTCATCATATTTTTTGTCCTGGATAAACATGACAGGCTCACCCGTACTTCCTCCTGAGGTATTTTCATAGGGCTTTCGAATTTTGTAATCTTTTGAATACAAGTTTCTGGCCTGTTTTCTGATTATGTCCTTTGTAAGGATCGGTATTTTCGTAAAATTTTCCAGCCTAACCCGACCATCTACGACAACCTCACATTTATGCAGGACATCATGGTAATAAGGTACGTTGTCAGCAGCATGCAAGAGCAGTCGACTCAATTTTTCGTCGGCCCGATGTTTTATTTCATCTGCAGAAGCCCGGTCGAACTGGCAAATCTCTTTGAGATTTCTGCGGACACTGCTGCCGGTGAGGCGGAGCGCCGCTAGAATAAGTGTCTTCCTAAATCCCATCGCATGACTCCATTGTCATCAGTACTCTTTCATAAAGCTTAAGATATTGTTCGGCTGAAGCGGTCCATGTGAAATTTGCTGCGTGTTTTACGGAAGCTTGGCACATTTTTTGATATACTTTGTCATCACCTGCAATCTGTATCACTGCCTGAGCCAGTGCGTTTGGCTCTGGTTTATCGACAACGATACCGTTATCGCAGATCAACTCATCTACACCCTCACATAGCGTAGTTACAATTGGCAAACCCGATGCCATTGCTTCGAGCATGGCGTTACTCATGCCCTCATGGGCACTACTCATTACAAAGATATGGTTTTCCTTATACATATCCGGCATTTTGTCGGGGTCAATTCGTCCAAAAAAGTTTACACGGTCCGCAATTCCAAGCTCTTGGGCGAGACTTTCCAGTTTAGTCTGGATATTCCCATCGCCTGCGATATTCAGCTCCATGTCGACACCGGTTTTTTTTCCTTCCGCGACAGCCTCAATTAACAAATCAATGCGTTTTCGTGTAATAAGTCTGCAAACGGTCAGCATCTTAATGGGACAGGAAATTTTGTTATCAGCTGGTGTAAATTTTTCTGTATTAATACCGTTAGGTATTACGCCTATCTCAAGATTTGGGGTAAACTTCAGTGCCAGGTTCTGCAGTCCCTTACTATTGGCGATCACAGCTGAAGCGTCGTTCCATATTCTCCTGAAAAGCCCCGCCAGTATTTTATAGTCAAGACCAAGCCTGACATTGTAACCAGGGACATCCGAACCTCGCAGCGATATAATGTATGGCAATTTCGATGCCTGCTTCAAACACAGCCAGGCTGTAGGGAAGCCGAAAAAGGCGTGAGCAAGATCATAATGATTGTTATCTATCAGCTTAGCATAATGCTTTGATGCTTTGAAAAGCCATTTTAGCACTTCTATTTTTCGCCAGTAATGGAGGTTTTTCTTTTTTATGCCAACTTTATATATTGTGATGTTTTCAGAAAAGTCCTCAATGCTTATGCCGGGTTCGACAGAAGAAGTAAGCACGTCAACGGTAAGGCCTTTGATGTTGGCAAATTCTTTTAGCAGACACAGATGCGCTTTTCCTGCTCCTCCGCCGATGGGCGGAAACTCATAATTCAGCATTAGTATTCGCAAATCATTTTCCATTGTGATCCTCTTAAGGCAGAGGCCTTTTAAACCTGTACAGGTTCACCCCGCAATTGGCATGGGTAGCTGAAATATTTGAATTTGTAAAAAACAACCTGGGAGTCAATCCCAAGAAAGACGGGCTTGCTCTGTTAAACTTTTTGACCAGTACCAAATTCGGACCCTCGCCAGCATTCATCTCTGCGTAAAGCCTTAGTTCCTGTATCGTAGGCGGTTTGGAGGGAAACCATTCACTGGCTACAACAGGTTTTTCAGGGGGATGCTTTCTGAAAGTTCCTAATTTTGGCTGTCCTGCAATGATATACTGGTATTTTCCGGACTCAGCTTTACGAGAAAATTTCTTAAATAATTCCGGAAAGACCCTGTTACCTGGAACTGTCCAGTCTGAAGTACGCGGAGCCCAAGTAACACCGCTTCCATCTGGAACATTCTCGATTATCCACTTGCCACATTCAACACGACCGTCAGGCTTCCAATATGGACTCATTGCAATGCAACTATATAATAACGCGGAAACCATAAGTAGCGTAAAAACACACCATGAGCCTACTCTGAGGTGTCGGCGTCTTGAATCAGCACCGGAGGCGAGCATAACCCCAACAAACATCAACATTATAATAAACGGTATTAGGTGGTGCCGATTCATTGCGATCATATTTCGAAAGACAACTGCAAGCCAAATCAAAAATATCCAGAGCAAAAACGCTTTGCTCCTGGACGGTTTAATGAAAGCCATTATAATCGCGGCAATACCTGCAAAAGCTATCAACTGGTTACCACTGACACTCATAACCTTGTAGGTTCGATTAATTTTCTTAAAGAACTTTCCGGCTTCTGCAGTAATGGTGCCATAATGGCCGGTATTGTGATGTTTCATTTCATATGTAAATCCTGAAATAACTTTGGAAGGTGACATTGAGAAATCGGGGATGCTTGCCAGAAATATAATCGCGGCAACACCAGATACGATTGCGATCTTTTTTAGATTTGTTTTTATAAAGACGGACCAATTATTTTGTTTTCTATTATAAAATATGCTTAGAAATAAGGCTCCAGAAATTGGTATTGCCGCCAATATTATTGTCCACTTTGACGCAATTCCCCAGCCGAGAAGCACGCCCATTCCACAACATCTAGCCGGCTTGATAGATTGAACTTCCGAATCATTATCAATGTTGAATATGTCGTAAGTCAACAGTATAACAGCTAAAATAACGAGTGAAACGATGCTGGTAACCGAACCGTGGTGTCCTTCCGCTACAGGCAGCTTAGCTACAGCCAACAAAGCGGTACTGAATAATGCCGCAGTATTCGAAAAGAGCTTTCTCATCAAAATAAAACACAAAAGAACGGCCCCGGTAGAGGCAACAGCGCTTAGTACCCTTAAAATAATAAGTATTGTCGCATAACTGTAAGGTCCAAAAAAAGCCTTCATGGCATAAAGAAGATACCCTACAAGATAGATTACCCCGCAACCAGGCCACTTATAATGAGTCTTCATTCCAGCTTCTGCATTGTTGGCTAACACGAAAACAGGCTTTGCCAGTACCCATTCATCGGGATGATAATCAATCGGTGCTTCTCTCCATATTCCGCTTAACCGCAACAATAATGCCAAGGCCAACAATCCTGCGACCAAAAGAAATATGCTAAGCTTTCTTTTTCGTTCTGAAGCGTTCAAGCGATCGGCTTTCATTCTCGCACGTCTATTTATTTTCTTTCCCTGCAATTATTTCCTCCTTTGAAAGACTGCATGCTGGCCAAAATTTTCCCGGACAATTTGATAATTGTCCATTACGAATTTTCT
>DAOVIC010000158.1 GCA_030671565.1 Anaerohalosphaeraceae bacterium | reverse complement strand
GGATTTATTGGTTTGCGTAAGACTGTTATATTATTTTTGTTTTTTGTTTTTTGTTCTTTTGCTTTCGGCGACAGCGCTGCCGGGCGTGTTGCGGCTGGTAATGCGTTTTATGGGGAGGCTAATTTCGATGAGGCTATCGGCGAGTATGAGCGGGCGGTTGAGATCGATCCTGAGGCTTTTGAGGCGATGTTTAATAAAGGTGCGAGCCTTTTCCGGAAGGGGGAGGTTAATCAAGCTATAGAATTGTTTCGGGATGTTGCGGCTGGGAGTGGGGATAAGGAGCTGGTTCGTAAGGCGAAGTACAATCTTGGTAACAGTCATTTTCGCAGGGCTTTGGAACAGGCGGAGCCGGATACCAAAAAGGCGATAGCGGATTATAAGGCGAGTGTTAATAACTGGCGGCAGGTTTTGGATATGGATGAGTCTAATGCGCATGCCGGGCGTAATGTTGAGATCGCAAAGGCTGCGATACGAAAGATGAAGGAACAGCAGCAGCAAGAGCAGCAGCAGGATGAGGACGGCGAGGAAAGTGAGGATGAGGAAAAACAGCAGCAGGATCAGCAGGGTCAAGAGCAGCAAGAAAACGGTGAGGATAAGGAACAAGAACAACAGGAGCAGCAGGATCAGGAGCAAGGTGAACAAGAGCAGCAACAGCAGGAGCAGGGAGAGGAAGAAAAAGATGAAAAAGAAAAGATGCTGGATGCGATCGCTGAGGATATATTGAAGAAGGAAAAAGAGGATCGCAAGAAGAGGCAGATGCTTCTTTTGAAGCGTGAACCCGTTGAAAAGGATTGGTGAAGAAAGGCATAAGTGGTAAGTGGTGGAAGCGTCTTTGGCGAGGTGTTTGATAATTAAGTTAGTGTTGTATACTATGAGATTTTGCAAATATATTTTGTTGTTGGTTTTGGCGGCGGTGTTTCTTTCGGGTTATGCCTTTGGCGAGGTTCGTGTTCGTGCCCAGGCCGATAGTGAAAATGTGATCTATGTCGGCGAAGAGTTTGGTTATCATATTATTCTTGACGGAGTGCGGTCGGCGGGGCAGGTTGATACGGCTCCTCTTAGTGCTTACAGGCCTCAATATGCAGGCGGTTCGGATCGTTCCCAGCGGTCGATATCGATCATTAACGGTAAGAAGACCGAGAGGGTGTCGGAGCATTTTGTGATGAGCTACAGGCTTGTCGCTGATAATGGGGGGACGATCAGGCTTGGCGGGGTTAACGTTGTTGTTGACGGAGTGACTTATACGACGAATGAGGTTACGGTCAATATTGTCGAGCCTGAGAAGACGGATCGGATCGATCTTGAGATCGAGTTTTCCAGGAGCAAGTGTTATGTCGGCGAGCCGGTGTTGATGACGGTTCGGTGGTTTATACGCAGCAGCGTCGCGAGGGCGGTTTCCGGAGTTTCTTTCAATGTACCAGTTTTTCGGAGCGGTGAATTTTATGTTGAGGAGGCTTTGGTTAAAAGGGCTAAGAGTGGTGATAAGCCGCTTGGACTTATGATAAACGGTGTGCAGACGGCGTTCTATCAGCGACGGATCGTTCGCAAAGGGCTTGACTGGATCGAGCTTTCTTCGAGTAAGATGTTAATCCCCCGGTATGCGGGTAATATTGTAATCGATGAGTCGATGGTTTCAGTTGATCTTGCGGTTGGTAAAGAGGTTCAAAGCCGGTGGGTGGGTAGCCGTCGTGACATAAAGCGTTTTCTTGCAAAGACGGCGGGTAAGGTGCTTGAGGTTATGGCATTGCCTGAGTCGGGTAAGCCGGCGTCTTTTTACGGGCTTGTCGGGAGATACAGTATCGAGACGTCCAGCGATCTTACGAGTGTAGATGTCGGTCAGCCGATCGAGCTTACTATCAGGGTCGGCGGCAGTAATTATCTTAAGCCGGTTCAGTGGCCGCGATTGGAAGATGTGGACGAGTTGACGGATAACTTCAGGGTGTCGGATGAACGGGAGGATGGGGTTGTTGAGGGGGAAAAGAAAATCTTTAAGACGACGATACGTGCGGAGAACGATTCTGTGGTTCGGATCCCGCCGATACCTTTGACCTATTTTGACGTGGATAAGGGTAAGTATGTTGTTACCGAGAGCGCGGCGATAGATCTGGATGTTCGGCCGTCGGAGGTTTTTACTTTTGCGGATGTTGAGATGATGGGCGTGGGGAAGATCAACCATGAGGTTGAGGCGGTTAAGAAGGGAATCTCTGCAAACTATGAGGATGTTAAACTGGTGAGCGAAGAGTTTTTGCCGGTTGCGGGTTTGGTTCGGAGCGGGTTTGCGGTGGTGTGGGCAGTTCCCCTGGCGGGGTTTTTTGTTAGTGCGGTCGTCAGGATTTTGACTTATCGGGACGAGAAGAGTGTTGCGCGTAAGAGGCGGCGGCAGGCTTTGCGGAAGTCGGTGAGGAGCTTGAAACATGTTCGCGGTTTGGGTAAAGATGATTTTGAAAAGTCCGGCAGGGATGCGGTTGCCGGGGCGATGCGTCAGTATGTCGGCGATCGATTCGATAAGACTGTCGGCTCGCTGACGGGTATGGATTGCGAGCGGATCGTTTTTGAAGAGACCGGGGACGGAGAGATGGCGAAGCGGTACAGGGAGCTCATCGAGGGATTTGAGGCGTCGTGCTATTCGGGGGGGTCGCGTGGCGGCGATGTTGGGGATGTCGATGGTATTATCGAACTTATGAAATCGGTAGAGAAAAAGGCACGACGATGATGAAGATGCGTTTTTGGATAATCTGTCTGGCGGTGCTTGCAAGCGTGGTGTTTACGTGTATTGCTTATGGCCAGTTGAGCGAGCAGGAAATGTATCGTCAGCTGGACCTGGCGAATGAGGCTTTTGATAAGG
This sequence comes from Anaerohalosphaeraceae bacterium, assembly GCA_030671565.1. Next base: position 962 of record DAOVIC010000158.1, on the reverse strand, counting down.
GGGCCGGTGCGTCTTCGGAAGATACTGAGAGGTACTATGGGGAGGCAATACTTCATTTTGAGCGGATCATTAATGAGGGCGGGGTTAAGAATTCCAAACTTTATTATAACGTTGCGAACGCTTATCTTTTGAAGGGCGATGTCGGCAGGGCGATCGTTAATTATCGTCGGAGTGAAAAGCTCGACGGGTCGAATCGGGATGTTAAGAAGAATCTTGCTTTTGCAAGGAGCCGGCGGATCGATGAGGTTGAGGTTAGCGGTAAAAGGCGCGTCCTTAAGACTTTGTTTTTCTGGCATTATGATTTTTCGATCCGCAGCCGTTTTGCGGTGGGTTGTGTAAGTTTTGCGGGTTTGATGTTGCTGCTTACTGCGATGCTGTGGTTTGGCCGGAAGAGTTGGTTTAACGTAGTTGGCGTTATTTTTGCGGTGTTTTTTTTGTGTTTTGTGTTGTCTGTGGCGGCAGAGAGTTATGTTGGTTCACGGCAGATTAGCGGGGTGATCGTCGCCAGTGAAGTTGTTGCCCGCCAGGGTGACGGGATGAATTATCCGGCGAGTTTTAAGGATCCTTTGCATTCGGGGACGGAGTTTGAGGTGATACGGCAGCAGTCGGGGTGGTTGAATATCGAACTCTCTGACGGGAGTGAGGGTTGGGTGCCTAAGACCAGTTCGGAATTGATCTAGTGCTTTGTCCCCTGTAAAATTCTAGATTCAGCGCCGGCTCAAGGAGGTTTTTTATTTTCGGTGTAACTTTTTGGTATTTTGCGCCACGAACCTTACCAAGGATGCAGGCTTGCCGTTAATTACGAGGAAGATAGTGACTAAGCTAAAAAGACATTCAGGCTTTACTTTGCTGGAATTATTGGTTGTGATAAGCATTATCTCTTTGCTGATGGGTGTTCTTATTCCGTCGCTTGGTAAAATTAAGTCTATGGCGAAAAATACTGTTTGCAAAGCTAATCTTCG
>DAOVIC010000174.1 GCA_030671565.1 Anaerohalosphaeraceae bacterium | reverse complement strand
GTTTCCGGCAGATATAAACATTCCTGTTTGATTTCTCTCCAAAAACAGAAGTTTTTTGTCGTCATGGCTCAAACGAGCCGATTGTAATAATATGAAAAGAATGCTTACATCCTGTTTTGGTTTGGGATTTCTCCCGATAGCCCCCGGCACATGGGGTTCCATGCCGTCTGCAGCAATATTTGCGGTAATATGTTTTGTCTGCCCCGGCGAATATGCACTAACCGCAAATTCCATCGCTATGGTTCTACTCATCGCTATCGGTTCATTCGCCTGCGTAAAATATGCGCCCACAGTGATCGCCGCAACCGGCAAAAAAGATCCCGGTGAGGTAGTCGCCGACGAACTTGCCGGCCAGGCTGTAACTTTTCTTGGGGTAACCGCAACCGGCAGCAAAGAAATACTCATGATCGCCGCAGCTGGTTTCCTCTTGTTCAGGCTTTTCGATATTGTAAAACCATCCCCGGCCAGAAACCTCGAAAAACTCCCAGCCGGTTGGGGCATTCTCGCCGACGACCTAATGGCCGGAATATACGCCGCGATAGTCCTGCAGATTTTTATTCATTTTGTCATCAGATAATAAAAGCCGAAAGATTGGAAAAATTATATGGCCGTTGAATACTCCGTCGATCTCTGTAACGAACTGAAGCAGACTTTCAAAAGCAAGGCCCTTCACAGACCCATGCGGGTGGACCGTTACGACCCAGGCACAGAGCTTAGCTATGAAATGCACTCCGTAGCCTCTTCCAGCAAAGCAAAGGTTACTCTACAGGTCGAAAAATTTGTCGGAGGCGGATACGCCGGACAGGTCTACCGCGTCAAAGTTACCGGCATAGATGCACCGGAGGAATCGGCAGGGGGCCTTGAAATAGGCTCAACCTATGCGATGAAAATTCTCATCCCGCCATCAACTTTTTCCAGAGTGTTTAGAAACACCCTCTACTGGATAGGATTCCAGGGGCCGTTTCAGTTACAGACAAACCCCGACGCGGCAAGATCGGGTGCGATATGGCAAAAGTTTATCCGCCGCGGAGCGAAGGTCCGCTTCGGCAGTGAATTGGTGGTAAACGACGTGCATGCAATATTCGTTGACAACAGGCTCGGCAGCTGCGGCGAGATAAGCGACTGGATAGAAGGCCGTACCTGGCGACTCGAAGTAGACGACAACCTTGACACCCTCAAACTCTGGAAAAAGGGAAAAAAGTTCGACGAAAAAATCCTCGACTCCGCAGAATACCGTGCAAAGTATCGTTTCATGCACAATTTCGTCGACCTGCTTCACGACATGGGAGCACACGAATTCGCAAGACAGTACGAATGGTCGACCTGCAAAAGTCAGCCAAACTGTCTGAAAAGAACAGAATGTGACGACGATCCCGAAGCAGGACTTGTCGCGGTAGACTTCCGCGCGGGGCTTGCACTTTTGCCATGCCTGCCGATGAGTCCCGGAGACTTCAAGCTCATCGGAAACGGAATTGCCAGAAAATCGCTCGTCCAGTTCGACCGCGGAAATATCGAAGAACTGGAAAATTTCATCAGCTCTTGTCCTGCTGACTTTGAAGACTTAAAACCCATGCTCGACGAGTTGAAAAAATGCGAAGAGATATACCGCGATTCGCTTCCTGATGTTACGCATAACGGAGCAAGACTTTTCCACAGCGGCAAACTCTGGAACAGAATATTCGACAGCGCAGTGACCGGCTGGAGGGTAAGAAATATCGTAGACGAACGAACAGCGGGGGCCCTGCGCAGCAGCAAGCCTAATACTTTCCTGTTCTTCTTCCTGGCCCTGCTGAGCGGAATCGGCCTCCTGTCGACGGTCGCAGGTGTTTTCTTCGGAGTTATGCGCCTAACAGGTTTGGTAGATATGATCGATTCGCCGGCGCTTACCCTGACTTCGCTTTGCTGGTGGCCCATGATCGTCGGCGGCATCATAATTCAGAACGCCTTTAGAATGATACGTAAATCATGGGGCCGAAGGAACTGGCGAAAACACTACTGGGAAATATTGACAAAGGGAGATTACTTTAAACGTGCTTTGTCGGCAAGGATGGCCGAAACGATTATACTGTGGCACAGAGCAGGGCGGGTTACTTCCGAAAAAGCAAGGAAGGTCTCGCAATGCCTCGCCTGCTTTACATGTCATTCCATCGTCTCTTTCCTGCCGGTATCTCTCCACCGGTTCCTTACGGACTTTACTTTCGCAAAAGAAAAACTCTCCAATATTTTCCTTAGACCCTTTAAGTTGTATTTCAGCAAAAAACTGAGAGAGCAATGGCTTCTGGATATGCTGGCCGAAGGCAAAAAGAATCACATAGTATCTGACGAAGACGCCGAAACGATCACTTCCCAGTTAAGCGAACCCTACATCCAAAGATACCTCATCAGCCTTGTAGTGCACATAATGTCCGCACCGGTTACACAGGTAGTTTTTGGCGGTATCGGTTACTGGTACGTAAAAGGTCATCCCGACCTGTCACGTGCCGAAGCGTGGGCGGCGTTCTGGGGTATCATGGCGATCGGACAGATCGTACCAATTTCCCCCGGTTCGATATGCCGCGGATTATACACCACCGGACTGGCCATCTATGACCGAAATTTCAAGGACTACAACATCGCACTGTTCCTGAGTTATTTCAAATATATCGGTTACCTCGCGTTTCCGATACAGATGAACTATCGCTACCCGGCACTGGCACGTTTCATGGCCGCACACTGGGCAACAAGTGCGATCCATATCGTCCCCGTCTTTGGCGAACGGGGAGCATTGCTCGAGCACTGGGTATTCTGCCTGTTCTACAACTGGCCCCTTACCGTAAGAAGGCGAATGCTAAAAGTTTCCGAAATAAGAATCTCGCTGAAAAAACGTCTCTGGCATATCCCCTTCTGTGCCCTCATCCCAGCCGTACTCTTCGGTCTTGTCGAGAGAATATATCTCGATAAAACAGGCCAGCTCCCCGGCCTAAAGACTATTTGGTACCTCGTAATAGTACTTCCATACCTGGCAGGCGCCCTAACCACATTTTACGCAGGCGGAATGGCAAGATTAAAACGGGTCATTTCAGCCAC
>DAOVIC010000102.1 GCA_030671565.1 Anaerohalosphaeraceae bacterium | reverse complement strand
AGAATGTTTGATATATCCGCACCTCTCCAACGGTAGATCGACTGGTCAGGGTCACCCGTCACGCATATATTGCGGTGATCCAGCGCAAGACCTTTGGCGATCTGGTACTGAGCATGGTTCGTGTCTTGATACTCATCCACAAGAAGGTATTGGAACCGGCGATTCAGTTCGCTGCGAACATCGCCAAAGTCACGCAAAAGAAACGCCGTCTTAACCAGAAGATCGTCAAAATCCAGAGCGTTATTCTTAGACAGTATCTTCTGGTAACTGCCGTATATCTTCGCCACCATCTTTGAGTAATAGTTGTCCGCACTTTCGGCGGCATAATCCGGATCGTCAAGATTATTCTTATAATTCGAGATCGCCTCAAGCATCCGCGACGGAGGAAAATTACTCTTATCCAGATGGCAGGCCTTGATAGCATCACGAACACACCGCTTTTGATCGCCGGTATCGTAGATGCTGAAATTCTTTTCCAAACCTGCCTGTTCCGCATACACCCGCAGTATCCAGACACACAATGAGTGAAACGTACTCGTCCGAACGCCCTGGGCGCTTGTACTCGACGCAACGCGATCACGCATTTCTTCCGCTGCTTTATTCGTAAAAGTTATCGCGCAGATATGCCACGGCTTAACACCGGATTCGATCAGAGCTGCGATACGTGAGGTAATAACACGAGTCTTACCACTGCCGGGACCGGCAAGAACTAAAAGAGGACCGTCACGGTGCAACACCGCTTTACGCTGAGATTCTGTAAGTTTTTCGACGCTGAATACTTCTTTGGACATTTCAAGCCTGTAAACAAGTAGCAAAATTGATTTCGAGGAAAGACTATTATGTCATCAGCACAGAAAAATGCAACTTTTTAAAGGCAAGAATTGTGTGCAAAGTAAACTGACCGATCGAACAGTTTAGAGCACTTAAACTTTTTATGTATAGCCTTAGGTCGTCGTGAGGACTTTAGCTGGCAAGGCAGAAAACGCAGGTTTAGCTATTCTAAACCGAGTTTTTCTAACGCCGCCAGGTAAAGCCGCAACGGGCATAAGGCATACACTAAAAATTTAATTGCTCTAAGCAAATGATACCGATCAGAAATTGGGCGTAACGGAAGAACGATTTTCCTTCTGTGCCTCTTCAACCTCTTCTTGAAGTTGCTGACGCAGTTTTTCCATCTCCTCAAGAAAATCAGGTCGCTCTGCACTGATACGGCCTATCAGAGCCCTGCGAAGACTTTCAGGGTAATATGGGTCTGTGACAAAACCTATAAACGCCAGGTATCGTGCCATCGAAAAACTTGGAAGGTCAACCCGTCGAACCGCTTCGTCCCCGAATTGCCGGATATACATTTCGTAAAGCTGCTTCGCCCAATTCTCTCGTGAAGCCGCCAAATCGTCCTCGCCAACTGCATATTGAAAATATGCCTCTCGAAGTGACATCAGAAGAAGTTCACGAGCATCATGGATTTCGATATCCCTGATCTCTTCCCGCAGACGCTTCTGAACAAATACGAGAAGACCGTCCTTGTAATCGTCACGCATATACCGTTTACGAAGTTCGTTGTATATCTTACCGGCTTTTTTGACATGCCCAGCCTGGTAGAATAGGAGCGTCGCGTTTTCAAGCATATTTTTATGCCCGCCCGTAATTGCCTTCGGATTGCTGTCTTCCATCGCTTGATATTTCTCGATCCGGTTGATCCAGCCAAGATTGCAGCTGTCGAACATCGTAAGGTCCGGTCTTAAAAATACAGATGGAGGACCGTCGTCAACCGGATAGATAATAATTTTACCCGTGCGGTAAAGCTTCTGAAGGCTGTGAAATACGATCCTGTCAGTATTCTTTTCATCAATACTGTAAACACCCGCTTTGCCTGCTCTTTTAAGGCCCTGCTCAGCCCAGTAGATCGCATGAGTATCGGCGTGCTCCCAGTTTAATGGAAGACGCTCATTGGGATCGTCCGCTTGAATAGGTCCGTACTTTTCATTCATTTCATACATGAAGGCAGGATCGAGCTTCCAGGTCTCCTTCAAAAGCCACGTTCGCGAGAAAATATCAAATTTACTCAGGGCCTCTGTGCCGATGAAATCCTCTATGACTTCATTTGCCGCCGCTTCGAATCTTTCCGGAACCTGACGCAGGCTGATATAGTTTCCTGCAAGCTCGTCGTTATCCCTGAATTTCTCGTCAGCATCTCTAAGTCCGTTTACAAGACGGGCAACTTCAGGGTCCTGCATCACCTGGACAAGTGACTGCCGAGCTTCTACCATGTTCAAAAAGTCCTGCTGCGTAAGAGGGGCCCTTCTGCCTCGTTCCATCAGAATTGAACGCATCGCAAACGCAAGTTCACGCTTATAGTGCTTATGGCAATCGTCGCTGACTCCTCCGATCTTATGCTGGAAGATCCAGGCAAGAGACCTGTAAAGAAGAATGCTATGAGGGTTTTGAGGGATCGCCTTGTCCCTAAGCAGCTCGTAACCGTTCCTAACCCAGCGCCAGCGCTCTTCCCACTGAGAAGCAGGCATCGCAACCGATATGTTGTAAGCCATGTTCCAGGCCTGGAAATCCCACACCGCCGCGAAACGAGGCTGAAGAGTAGTGATCCACTCGGCAAGCTGTTTCGCATCGAAAAACTGACCTTCCTCTTTCAGCTTATCAGCACGCATCCAGAGAATGTCAACAACAAGTCCGCGAAAAGCACCCATAGCAACTGTAGCAAAAGCCAAACCGGGAGGTGCGTTCTCGATCGAAACATTAGATACAAGGTCAAGTTCTTCACGAGCACTGTGTATGGTTTCAAGCCGAAGCGAAGCCGTCAGCAGCAATGCGAAAGCGCAGGTAATACAAAATATAATTGTAAAAGTGTTACGTACTTGCATAAATTTTCAAAATAAAAAAATTGCTATTTGCAAAATATAAATCCGCTTTCGCCAAAAGCGACTAAACCGTTATCTTTGCTACCTCTTTCTTGTGAAAGATAAACATTCCGAATAATATCAAAAGCGTCGCTTTAAGGAAAACCATTACGGCAAAGATCCTCGTCAAAAACAGCCATCCGATAGATTCGCCCGAAACAATATATTGAGTTGGACTGAATTCCCCGTCAAATTGAGGAAGGAACCAGAGTATCGGCCTGATAGTAAGCGAATAAAAAACTTCTGCTACTATTGACAGCCCGCTAAGTGAATCGACAATAAATCCGTTCACCGTACCCGCAAAAAATACAACTACGCAAATAAGTATCGCAACGGGAAAAGAAAGCCACGTCGAAAAAGACACCCCGAGAGCCGCCAAAAAAATGATCCTTGCTAATATTACCAGTACCGCCCTTATGAAATTCGTCGTAAATGTCCCAGAACGGTATAAAAGACTGACCTCCTGAGGGATCACCGTTGTCTGATTTTCAACGGGATTATGAAAAACAACAGAAATAAACCCGTCTTCTGAAACAGCCTTTGCAGGCACCTGAAATTCCTGAACCGTACGAATCGCGTTGATGTTCGGTATCCTGTAAATTTCCGTCTTCCACTGGCTGCGATCGACTTTGTACTGACGGTCATCCCCTACATCCCACAACGCGTAAACCTTCTCGTCAGCCCGGGGAACGGCAACGGCGAATTTGTACTGAACAAAAATGATACCCTCAGGATCAAGAAGCTTGACGTTTTCAAACGTCCACCGTTTCGAAGCACCGATCGGAACATTCGTCGCCATTCCACGATACTTAGCTTCCAGCTCGGACATGATCCTGCTGTTGGAAAGACCGTCGGGAAGTTGGTGATTTTCCTCGAGCTCTCTGAATTCTTTAATTGCCAGTTCGCGTATGCGGTCTCTGTCGACAGGATCGGTCATGATCTCACGGGAAGTGAAAAACTCTTCATTGACTTGCCGCAGTTCCATTGCATCGGCTTTAGCGAACTTGGGAATGGACACCGTAAGAGAATAAATGATCACAGAAAAAACAACCAGAAGCGATGTGATCAGTAAAACTACGCCAAGCAGTTTCCCGCAGATGATCTCGAAACGACGCACAGGTTTTGTAACAACAAGATATATCTGGCAACGCTTAATATCGCTCGTCAACGTATAAGTCGAAACCGCGATAGTAAGCATGCAAAGCAAAAGGCTCGTAAGGGAGAGGCCATAGCTGACAAATGTCTGAAGTTTACCCTTCAGTGTCCCGTCACCTATCATTACAACGCCCATCAAAGGAAGCAATATCGCCAGCAGCAATACCACAATGACTGCCAGCTTCATCCTGAAACCCTGAGCAATAGTGTTTCTGGCAACAGCCCAGATCCTACTCATCTTTCGATTCTCCGATGAGCTTGTTCAAAACGTCCTCTTTGATCTCCGATGTAGATACCGCCTCCTCATTGGCATCAACTTTAACACAAGGACTATCGACCGCAACATTTTCCACCGCCGATTTAGTCAATTCATCGAGAACTGATGTGTCAGCTCCCTTTAAAACCTCAGTCGCCGCGTCAGCCTCCGTCGTCTCAACTTCCGACGATGGAACGTCCTCAACAGACGCATTTACAAGATTCTCAAGAACATCGTCAGAACGAACCTCGTCTTCTTTCAAAAATCCGCTGATCTTACCCGTATTAACCGCACCGCTCGTAGGCTCTTTCCTCCGCTGAGCTTCCGAAACCGTGCGAATAAAAAAGTCCTCGAGCTTATCCATCGGAGAAGTAATAGAACAATCCGCCTTTTCCGATTCGATTATCGCTTTGATCTTTTCCAGCGCCGAATCGCTCAAACCGCTGGCAAGGATCTGCGTATCCTCAGTCTTCTTCAGCAGCGAATCCACAGGACCTTCCATCTGCATACGACCGCCATACAAAATCCCGATCCGATCGCAAACGTCCTCGACATCCGCAAGCAAATGGCTGCAAAGAAGGATCGTCTTGCCGCGCTCGGCCAGTTCAAGTATCAGATCTTTCATCTGCCGCGTCCCGATCGGGTCCATACCGGAAGTCGGCTCGTCAAGAACAAGAACATCCGGATCGTTGATAAGTGCCTGCGCCAAACCGATCCGCCTGGCCATACCTTTCGAGTAAGTCCCAACAGCCCTGTTCGCCATCGCGGTCAAACCGACCATCTCCAAAAGCGTATCGATTCGGGTTTTGCGGACCTTCGAAGAAAGCCCGAAAATCCGACCGTAAAAATCAAGCGTCTCACGCGCCGTAAGATACTTATAAAGATAAGATTCTTCAGGAAGGTACCCGACCCTTGAGCTGACTTTCGCCTCGCGCGAACTCGCACCAAGAACATAAGCGTGCCCCTTAGTCGCATGAAGCAGAGAAAGCAGGATCTTGATAGTCGTCGTCTTACCCGAACCGTTAGGCCCCAAAAGCCCGTAAACTTCGTTATGCTTTATCTGCAGATCAAGGTTATCGACAGCAACAACCTTCGCACGTCCCCACCAGTCGGGAAATACTTTCGTCAATGAGATTGTCTCAATAGCAAATTGGCTGTTCTCACTTACCACGTGCTTCACCTTTTATACTGATCACGAAAATTCCCGTTTTACTCGCGGGCATTTACTACCCCTAAGGGTACGCCTTGAACTGATTTTATTTTGTACTTTGATGCACAGGCTGATGAGGAGCAAGCTCTTCGCCAAATCTAACAAGCCGTGCACTGTTGAAAATAACAATAACCGACCCTGCAAAATGCAGTATCGCAGCAAGCACGATATTCACCCATCCCGCTGCCGCCGCTGTCATTCCGGCAATAATAAAAATGGTGCCGAACAACAGGTTCTGAACAATAACCATCCGTGTCTTACGCGAAAGATGCACAAGGAACGGAAGCCGTCTAAGATCGTCGCTCATAAGCGCGATCGAAGCCGAATTAATTGCAACATCGCTGCCCGCCGCTCCCATCGCAATACCAAGATCGCCCGCAGCAAGTGCCGGAGCATCGTTGATACCATCGCCGACAACCGCAACAATATGCCCGTCCTTTCGGAGCTTTTCGACCACCGCAAGCTTATCCTGCGGCAAACAATGCGCCTTAAAATCGGTACACCCAAGCTCCGCCGAAACACGGTTAGCAACCTCGCCTCGATCGCCGGTCAGCATCGTCACGCGTTTGATACCTGCCTTGAAAAGTGCGCCCACTGCCGCCTGTGCTTCCGGCCTGGCCTTATCCTGCAAACCGACCCAACCGATACAAACGCTATCTTTCGCGACATACAAAGTGCTGAAACCCTGATCCTCATGCATCGCAGGATTGCTGATTCCGCTGACATCAATGCCGTTTTCCTTCAAAAACATCTCGCGGCCAACCATAACCTTCACCGAACCAACGGTCGCGGCAACACCTTTACCCGGCGTTTCCGCAAATCCCACAGGTCCTGGTAGCACTACGTTCGCTTCTTTTGCAAGTTCGCATAAAGCTCGCGCCGCCGGATGTTTACTCATTTGTTCCGCAGACGCCGCCAGTTCGAGCATCTCCGCCGGCTCAACGCCAGCAGCAGGTTCCAGCTTCGTCACAAACAGTTTTCCAGTAGTAAGAGTACCTGTCTT
>DAOVIC010000014.1 GCA_030671565.1 Anaerohalosphaeraceae bacterium | reverse complement strand
CGCCTGATCACCGGAAGGTCTCCACCGGTAGATTGCCCAAGAGACGTATTTCTCCGCGATGCAACGTCGCTCACTTCGGTGACAACGTCGACTGTAATATTACCGTCATCGCCGACATGAGGCGTAATTTCCAACAGAACGCCCGACGTTATCACCTCAAGTTCCGTTCGCAACGAGGTTCCGTACATATCTGTAGCTATCGAAAAATACTCGTCAAGAGATATATCGATAGAAGCTTTTTCACCGTTAAGAGTAGCCACCCTGGGACGTGAGCGTATACTCGCTCGTTTCTCCGCAACCAACGCCCGAAGAGTCATACTCAATTGTATCAGATCGCTGGCTGCAACACTTGCGTAACTACCGGTACCCGTAAAGGACGCACTGCCGTCGAGTATACTAAACGCTGTATGCGGGCCCGAATAATCCCAGTCCAAACCAAGCTTATCGCTCGTATCTTCCCAAATATCGACAACAAGAACCTCAAGCACAACCTGCACGCGAGGTATATCAAGCTTGCAAACGATATCCATGATATGCGATGAAATATCAGGCAACGCATACACAAAAACTTCATTCGTTCTCTCACCGCTTGTAACATATTGCTGCATCGATTTTGGAATAGAAGTCTGAAGATGCCTGGCAGTTATATAGTTCAGGTAGATACGTTTCGAACTGGCGGTCTCCAAAGCACTCGGACAGGAAGGATCGCCGCAGCTGATTAAATGAAAACGCTTGCTGCGTTCATTAACAAAAAGCCCCTGACCGGCAACGAGTTCTCCGAGGCAAACATCCAAAGCCTTCCCCAAACCGGCATCAAGTGAAACAAGCGGATCCGGCATATGCGGACAAGTGGCGATGATAACACCCGTCTCGATCGATATGTCACGAAAAACCTGTCCCAACGGAACATCAACCCAAACGTTGTGCACACGTATTGCCTCGTCAGCCTCTAATGTTTCACCGCCGAGAGCAATATGCCCGAAAAGCAGGACTGCAAACAAGCCCGCCATCAAATATATTTTTTGTTTCGCACTTAACTTCATTACCGCTGCCCTCAATTACTTGCGACAAGATGAGAAGTATCATCAACCACAACACTAACGGGAATTTCATAGCGTTCGATATTATCCTGCCCCTGGCTGCTGAGCGAGGGACGCTCTGTCTCGATATGTATCGTCCAGTTATATTCGCCGGCCTCGGCGTCGGCAGGGATCTTCACCACGCATGCCGTAGAACGACGGCCGTTAGGCGCAAGAGTAAAATCGCCCGTCTTTATCTCAATCCAATCCGCTGAAACACCTTCACCTTTGATCGTACAGTTCGTAAGGATCGTCCCTAACGTCTGGTTGGCAAGCTGAAACCTGGCTGCCGTAAAACGACCGGGATTCAACTGCAACGCGATGTTTCCAGGTTCGACACCAAGTACATCCGAGCTGTCGCTGTTCACATAATTTGCCATCCAGGCAACCGCGTCTTCACCGCTTATCGAAAACTCCATATCACGAGTCATTGTACGCCTGTACTTCGAATCGGACGCAAAGAATATACGCAGCTTATAATCGCCGGCCGGCAAAGGCTGGTCCATAATACCGGTAAACCAGCGGCTGTCATCAGGCAATACACGTCTGCGGCTCGAATGAAGCGGGATCGTTGCTATCCGGCGCCAACCATCCGAATAAAGATACGCCTTGCCCCTGGCAAGAAAACCGACCAAACCGTCATTTTTCAATTCGGCATTTACCTTCAAAACCTGCGGTAGGGAATCCTCCTCGACAGAGTCCTGCGATGTATCTATCGAAATATCGCCAACAGAACCAAAATCAGGTACATCGACCGCGCCGTCGATAACCGTTCCGCGTTCGATATAGTTACGCCTGGCGACATGTATAAATATCCCGCATGCTGTCTGAAGCTTAATCTGGACGCCCTTTTCGTCTACCTTGGATTTGCCCAGCTTCACCATCACCGCGGCCCAGTAATCGCCATCCGCATTATTCGGTGCTGTTACCGTCGCCACCATCGCCCGCGATTCGCCAGGTTCAAGAACGAACTCGGTCTCCTCGAAGCTGATCCAGTCAACCGCCGAACGATCATGACTGTTCTCTTCGCCAAATGAAAGCTGACCAAGATCAGAAACAGAAAAATCAAGCACATCAAGAATCACAGGACAGGGAACAGTCTGCGGACCTCTGTCGTTATTTGTAAGAATAATGGAAAATTTCGCTTTCCGCCCCGGTTTTACTTCCACATTCTGCTGAAGAGGACTAACAGCTAATCCGGCAAACCCAACTCCGCTCAAAAGAAAAAAGAACAAGGCTGCCAACCCTGCTCCGGATATACTGTTTATGCCTGAATTCCTTTTCATGGTTTTCACTTCCTAATTGTAATACTTCTAAATAACCCTCAACCTGATAAATTTTATTTAGTTATCGCTCGTCCATGTAGCCGTGATCGTCTGTGTCGCGGTATAACTACCCGAGTCTGCTACCGAGTCTGCTTCATTCGATGCCTCGACCTCAAGTGTAACCTCGACCGAACCATCTGAATTGAAATGCGTTATAGCTAAAGCCGTGCTCAGAAAGCTGCCGTGAACCGTATAAACATCCGAACTACTAGCCGTCACTGCTGCCGCCGCTGCACCCGTCGCAGCGGTGCCGTCAGCGTCGGTCGATATTTTGTATTTCGTAATAAGCGTATCAGTTGCGTCCGTCAACTGGGCCGTTGCTGTATTATCGCCGCTAAGTTCCAAATTACAGTTCGTCCATAATGTATAAGCCGCACTACCTTCCGGGGTATGACTCTTGGCAGTAATCGCTGCTTCTTGAGCATCAAGGTCGATAGCGGCAAAGTTCGCTCCTTCCCATTCGATGGCCGAACCAACGGTAACCGATATAGCACAGGTAGCTGAGTCAGGACCAGGATCAGCTGCAAAGGCAATTTTCCCGGTAAGACACACTGCAACGAAGATTAGAAGCAGAAACAAATATTTCGCCAAACCATTCATAACATAAATCCCGCATAATCACTGATTTCTTTGCGAACCACTTATCAATAACGTGGCTCCTTGTTCAGAACTATCGGCTTTATAAAATACACACTTAATGCAAATCCGCCCTGCTGGCCCTCTAAACAAAATTCCAAAAAACGCATGGTCATTATAGGACCACACGGCCCCCAAAATCCCTTTAATACAATCATTAGTCACGAAAACACTCGGACCGAACCGTCACCTGGCGATCCTGTGAATATTTATTTAATTTTTCTTAGTAACTACCGAAAGTCCCATAACAAAAAACAGAACCCCCAAAAATTTGACTTTTCAGCCCTGTTTCGTATATTTTAATTATGGTCAAAGCTGTTTATTACATCACGATACCGGTGGTATGCGCTATATTGACAATAGCCAATTTAGCGACCGCGGTCCCGCCGCCGCCAGCAAACGCGAAATGCAAAATATCATGCACCATCCCAACAGTAATAGAAATGCCGGACTCGGATACAATAGAGACCGATCTGAACATATTTACAGAAATGTTAACTATCTACGCCGGTCAAACCTCAAACAGATTTTACACAAATGGAAACGCTGAGATCACCGCAGAAACTGAGATCACCGCAGAAAACGGAAATAACTCCGAATCAACCTTCGATATCGAGGTTGTACTTGAACAATACGAATTGCAAACTACAAACTCAAATACAAAAACCCCCGAAAACTACACCATAATATGGAACGATGAGGATTGTACCTTCCTAAAAAGCGCTGAGATCATACCCGCCTCAATAAATAGAAGTGCTATGGTTATCCTGTCCGCCAAAACCGCTTTTACGAACGACCTCTCAAAAAAAACTTCCGCAACACAAACAATTACAATCTGCTGGTCGTCGTAGCCGCATTACCCGACAATTCGTCCACCCTCGTATAGCTTCTGATCTTCTTGGCAAACCTTTCGTTATCGGTCATCGCCTCTGCACTTTGACTGCCTGCATCGACAATTTTACCGCCATGCTTTGAAGACACTTTTGTCGCAACTTGTGCCTCAGCGATCGCCTTGTTATTCGATACCTGAAGCCGCACCATCTTCAACCCCATCTCCGCCTTGATCTCTGCGATCTCTTTCGCATGCAGCTTAGACCGTTCTTCAGTTTCAGAGTTAAGTTTTGATATAACTTCCTCAAGACCGGCCTCCTTCTCTCTGACCCCAAAGCGAATCTTTTCGATCGTACGATTCGCCTCACTCCGGATACAAGCCACCCTGTCTTCCAAACCCCTGACCATACCATCGACCGACCTGACTTTGGAATCCGATGCCGCTGCTTCTGCCACTGCTTTAGCTGCTATCGCATCGGACTCATTCGCCCTGGCCTTTTCACGTGCAACCAGTCCCGACGCATTTCTTTTTACCTTCAATATCTCGGCGGCACACTTTGTCTTAATACCCACGATCGACTTGCCCGCCTTTTCCTTCAATCCCGATACGAACTTTTGATAAGATTTTTCTTTTTCATCTATCGCCGACTTGACCCTTGCCATCCTTTTGGATTTCGTCTCGATATTGGCCGCCAGATCGGATTCAAGTTCCCTGCGTTTCTCTACTTCCGTCTGCAATCTCACCTCTACTGCTGCCTTTAGCTCTTTTTCAATCTGAGCCCTGGTCTGCTTTTCATTCGCAAGAAGTTCCTCGTTCCGGCCTACCGCCTCAACCAAAGCCCGCTCTTTTTCCTCCAGAAGGAATTTCGCCTGTTTCTGGCTTTTAAGTCTCATCTCGGCTTCTCTTTTGGCCTTAGCTTCCGCTTTGCCCCTGGCCTCAGATTCCGCGATCACTGCCGCCTCGGCACAAACCCTCGCATTTGACTCCGCCGCCAACTTCTTAGCCGCCTCAGACTTGATAACCGAAACCATCGCCTTGCAATTGGCCTTAACTTTCGATATCACCACGGCAGATTCCGCCTTGACCTTCGCCATCATATTTTCGTAGGCCCCGGACCGCGCGCCCATTTTGGCCTTAACCTCCGCCAAAGACGACGCCGCTTTCAGGCGTTCTTTTTCCATAGACTTTGCCGTATCCGCCTCAAGCTTCGATAACGTCGCGCCAAAAATGGTATCTGCATTAGAAACAGACTCTTCGGATTCGGCCTTTACCCTGCCTACCATCTTAACCGCATTGGCGCGAACCTGTTTTATTTTCTGATCCGCCTCGCCCATCACACGAGCGATCTTATTTTCAAATTCACGCTCCATCGATTTTACAGCTTGCCCATGAGCCTTTTCTTTCGCCGAAGATTCCGCCTTGAGCATAGCAACGGATTCATGAGCTGACAATTTAACCTTTTCCGCCGCGGCGACACTCTTATCGGCACGCAACTTTTCTTTCGCTATTTTCTTATCGGCTGTCGCCTTGATATTGGCGATCTCATCGGAACATGCCGATTTAACCTGTGAGCTCCGATTCGCATAAGTCTTTTCTTTTTCACCAGCAGCCAACTTTATCCGCTCGATAACTCTCTCGGTAGTCGTCTCTATCCTCGATATCTGATTGGCCTGAGAACCGACCTTGTCCTGAAGTTTAAGTTCGATGATCGCGTGTTTCTTTGCCGTCGCCTCCAAAGCAGCCTCTGCCTTTTTCTTCGCTTGCGTTTCAACCTTCAATAATTCTTTGCTTCTGGATGTCACTTCGTCAAATGCCCGTTGCTTTTCTGCAAGGGCGGTTTTAAGCTCCTTCTCTGCCTTAACTCTTTTGTCAGAGTCCTGCTTCGCCTTCTCGTCAACCTCAACCCGTGCCTTCGACTCGGCGGCGGCTATCTTCTCGGCCCACTGACGTGACCTTTGCTCGGCAGAAATCTTCTGTAATGACTCCGCCTTAACCGCTGACAGATCTCGCTCAGCGGTCTTGATCTTAGCCTCCGCCTCCTTCGCCGCTTGCCGCACCTTAGCTATCTCACACTCAAACTTATCCTTCAACTTCTTGATCGCCCACTCATGCTCGGTTTCGGCCCTGGAGATATTCGCGTTATATGATTTTTCCCGCTCAACCGCGGCAGATTTGACCTTCAACATCGCCCTTTTAGCAGCTGTCTTTACCCGCTCAAGCCTGTTAGTACTGATCTCTAGCTTACCCCGCAAACTCGACTCAAGTTCCGACCGCCTCTCGGCCTCGGCTTTCAATATAGCCTGAATCTGCTCGCTAAATCTCGCCTCGACCTGCGATTTTGCTTTCGTCTCAGCCTCAAGCTCTTCCTCGATTCTGGCAATCGTCTCTAAAGCACGGTCCTTTTCTTCCAAATGTATCTTCGCTTCGCCTTCGGCCTTCTCCCTTGCCTGACGTTCCTCTTTTACCCTGGACTCTGCCGCCACCCTGGACTCAGATTCTTCCCTGAGCATCTCACCGGCTGCTACTTTAACACGTACGACTTCTTCTTCTGATTGCCCACGAACTTTAGCAAGCTCACTTTTGAGTTCACATATAACCCTGGATTCGGTCTTGTCAGACTCTGCCTTATTCGCTGATACTGCATCATTACATTCGGACCGTATTTTCGATATCTCATCTTTATGAAACTTTGATCGCTTCTTCATCTCCGCCCTAAGAACCGATATAGTTTCGTTTAATCTGGCTTCTTTCGCCGAAGATTCCGAAGTGATCTTTGCCATTGCCGCATCCGCATCTCTCCTGCCGCTGGCGAGCATCTCTTCAAACTCGGCCTTGACCTTAAACCTGGCCTCGGCTGTCTCTAACTTAACCCCGGATACCGTCTTTTCAGACTCCGCCCTGATCTTAGCGACCTGCTCTTCATACATTTGTGATTGATTTTGCATCTGAGCTTTCAGCAGCGAAACGGCCGCGTCCGCCTTGGCTTTTTCATTTGCCAAAGACTCCGCCGCCGCTGCCTCAACAGACGCTATTTTTTCCTGAACAGTTGCACCAGATTTAACAGCCAACGACTCGGTCGCGGCCGCAGCTTTGGATACCGCCTCTTCGCATTCTGCCCTAACAACCGACACCCTCACATCGGAGTCCATCTTAACCCTCGACAGTTCGGCCTCGTAAGACTTCGATTGATCTTCCATCGCCGCTTCAAGGGTCGATATCATACCCTGCAACCTGGCCTCTTTGGCGGCACTGCCTAAATTAACTTCCGCAACTACCCTCTCGGTTTCGCGGCTAATATCTGCGATCTTATCTTCAAGGCCTGAAAGAACCTCGGCAACTGCTTGCTTATCCTTTTTTTCTTTCTCCGAAAATTCCTTCCTAAGCCGGACATTCGCCTCATCGGCTTCGGCCTTAGCAATGCAGATAGACTCTTCGCACTCAGCCTTAAGCCTGCTCATGCGAGTTTCAAATTCACCCTTGACCCTGGAAACCATCACCTCGGCCTCGGCCCAAACCTTCGCCTTAGCTGCCTCCGCATCCGATTTGACCCTGCCGACACGTTCTGCATTTTCAGCCCGCAACTGCGATACCTGATCTACAAAAACCCGTCTAACTTCCTCATTTGTCTTGTCAATAACCGCCTTTTGGCCATTACCATCTATGATCTTGGCTTTGGCCAATGCCTTTGCAAGTAGTTTCGCTGTCTGGGGTTTCATCTTAAATGGGGCCATAGCATACCTATCAGGACAGGATAAAAAGGCTTAAAAAACATACCGCATACCTGATATTTATCGGCACTTGGGTCATTTTTCTATAATAAAGGAAGGTTTTTTCGGACCAATAATCCAAAAAATCTGAAAAAAATTACAAAAACATCATCCCCCAGCCTAAACCCTTTGCAGAGAAGGACTTAAGGTTCGTCTGCATCTATTACGGCTCGGTATAAACACCTGCCACATGGGCGCTGACAAATATAACGGCCTCTTCTCCGTCATCTTCAGTGCCGTCGACGCCAACTTCGTCATTACTCAGACCCGCCACCGATACCGTCCCGCCCTCTTTGATCAGGACCGTATCACTAACAACACGCTGTGCGAGAACCTGTGAATTTTCACCCCATATCGCCACCTCGCTAACCTCAATATCAAGCGTCAGCAGAATACCCTTCGACAAAACATGCGGTATAATATTCAACACTGTCTGATACTCGATCTTTTCCATACCAGAACCATCAACCTCGGCACTACCGTCCCCCAAAGAATAATACTCCTCGGTAGTGACTTTGATCTCCGTGCCCTCACCCTCGCAAGTCAACAGTTCCGGATTCGATACGATACTGGCTTTTCCCGATTTCTCAAGATCACCTAAGACAGTGCTCAGCTGCGCCGCAAGATCTCCGTCAGGTAAACGACCGATCTTTATTCCCAACGGCAATTTCCCGACCTGTTCCTGCGAATCGGAAACTGTACCATCTTTGATCTTGGGATCGCCCCACTCAAAGCCCAGATCGAGCAGATCATCGCGGCCCATCACAACAATACGAATATCAAGCGCAACTTCAAGCTCATCGGCTCGGCCAGGATCGACCAATTTAGCAAGCTCATCGATCTCAGCGATCGCCGCCGCACGAGCAGCCTCTTTCAGATCTTCATCGATATCACAGGTAACATTGTTATATTCGATAGTAGGCGGATCGAACATATAACCTTCCTTAGAAGGTGTAACAGCTCCGCTCCAACCGTAGTCAACCGTAAGCAAATATTTTCCCGCGGCATCCGTCACACACGTTCCGCCGCCATTGCTTGCACTCATCAAAACGCCCTCCACAGGCTCGTCGCCAATATCAACCGTACCACAGATAGTAAACGTCAATATCGTTGCCGCGTAGTCCTGGTTGACCTGATTTTCCACTACACGCCTATACTTCCTCTCACTAGCCATCTCGGTAACCTTCGTAAATCGACTCGAAGGCTCAAAAGTATAGCCTTCCTTTTCCGGCCTCACACTACCTCTGAAACCGTAATCAACAAATATTTCATACTTACCGCTCTCGTCGGTCTTGCCGCTGGGTCCACCTTCGCCGGCATTGACAACAACATCGCTTAGAGGTTGCCCGTCAAACGTTATCACACCAGAGACAGCGAACGTAAGCAGCGTCGCTTCATAATCACGCGATATATCTTTCGTAACCTTATCATAAGTCACAATCTCAGGCTCAAACGTGTAACCTTTTTTCTTTGCGGTAACCGTACCCTCCCAGCCGTAATCCACAATGACGCTGTAATAACCATCTTCATTCGTTATCGGATCGCCCGGCAAACCTTCAATCGAAACTTTGCCAACAGGCCAGGCGTCCCTAGCAACCACACCCGAAACGATAAAACTAAGCAGCTGACCCGCATAACTCTGATCGGCATGGTTAACGCTGACGCTCTTATAAATACGCTCTGACGGCTCGAACGAATGACCCTCTTTCACAGGCACAACAACACCGTCCCAACCATAGTTGACCAGCGCAGCATAAGTACCGTCCTCGTTCGTAACCGGATCGCCCGGCAAACCCTTCATCACAACACCGCCTATACCTGCGGAACCGGAAACCGTAAAAGTCTTCAGCTTCGCCGAATAATGCTCGTTGACCTTATCGCGTTTAAGATTGGAATACTCAATGTTGGCAGGTTTGAAAACATAACCTTCCTTCGCCGGTGTAACAATCCCGCTGAAATCGTAGTCAACCTTCGCCGAATAATCGCCCCTCTCATCGCTGACGATATTACCTCCGAGCCCCTTCAGCAAAACGCCGCCCTGACCTGTATTACCAGAGACGGTCAAAGTTATGCGATCCGCTGCATAGTCCTGATGAACATGACCGCCGACGACCTTGCTGTAAGTCCGCCCGGCAGGGTCAAAAGTATAACCTTCCAAAACCGCCGTCACCGTACCGTTCCATCCGTAATCGACTCTCACCGAATAACGCCCCTTGCTGTTACTGACTATATCTTCGCCAAAACCCTTCAGCACAACACCCTCAAGCCCGGTAGAACCGGAGATCGTGAAAGTTTTAAGATTCGCCGTAAAATCCTGATCTGCCTGATTTGAGGTGATCCGCTCATACTGATTAAACTGCGGCACAAAATCATAACCTTCCTTCACAGGAGTAATAGCGCCCTGCCAACCGTAATCCACCACCGCACTATATTTGCCGTTCTCATCTGAAACCACTTCCCCGCCCAGGCCTTTCATCGCAGCACCGATCACGCCTGCAGAACCGGAAATTGTAAGACGGATCAAACTTCCCTCGTAATTCTGATCTACCTGGTTGCCAACAACTTTCGCGTAACTTAGTTCTCCGGGTTCAAACACAAAACCTTCCTTGACCGGCACAACACTGCCCTTCCAACCGTAGTCGACCGTAACGCTATATGATCCATCCGCATCGCAAACAGGATCGCCCGGCAAACCCTTCATCACAACACCCTCGATGCCGGTAGAACCTGAGATAGTATAAGTGATCCTGACCGCTTTATAACCGCCAAAGCAAACCGCGCCGGCAACTAAAACAAAAACAGCCAAACAAATGAAACCTCTGGATATATTTCGAAACATTATAAAACTCCTTGCCCAATATCACTAATGCCCGCCTATCTATCGCCAGACAACTTCCTGATTTAACAGCCTCGCCGAAAGGCGAATCCACCACTACTGCCGGCGTCTAGTATTATACTATTTTTGATCCCTGCATACCGCATTTATGCCGCAAATCGCTATTTTTACTCCTTTGCGGCAGATTTTGAACGCTTTTTTTCACTCGCCACAAATCGGCTTTTACCTTCCGGTTCCACACTGGCAAGCATGTCAGCTACCGTACCTTTAACCAAAACGTCCGGCTTTTTAATCACAGGGACAGCCTTTTGCGCCGCAAGACGTGCGTTTTTCTTAGTAAGGGCAACATTTTCCACCGTAATCTCCTTCGTCACCTCCGCAAGTTCCAGCTTTTGGCTCAATAAAATGTTGTTCTTTTCCGAAAGCTTTTCATTTTCACTAAAAAGCTCTGCGTTCAAAACATCAACCTCAGCTATTTTCTCAGAAAGATCGCTATTTTCAGATATAACGCTTTCATTCTCGGCAGCAAGACTGACATTTTCTTCAAAAAGAATCGTTTTTTCCGCCGCAATTTCACCGTAACGTCCGATAAGCTGGGCGTTTTTTCCCAAAAGCGAAATATTCTCCGCCGTGATCCTATCGTTTTTCCCCTGCAATTCGATAAGCCTCTGCCGGTAAACCCTGCTCGCCTTATTCACCTGATCGCTCAGTATAGCAACCTTACCGGCAAGCTCTTCGTTTTCGCTGACAAGCGAAGCATTCAAACTCGACAAGGCATCATTATCCTTATAAGGCGACCTGTTCATCTTCAACCCTGCGATCTGATTCTTATACCCTGCGATCGCACCTTCAAGCTCGGCGATCTCAAGCCGAAGCAATCTCTCCACACCGGCAAACCCTGCATTCTGATCTTCAAGCAATGCGTTTTCACTGCTAAGCATTGATATCATCTCTTCGTAAGACCTAATACTTTGCCCCGTAGCTTCAATACGCGTCACAGCAGAATAATTCTGTTTCACCAGTTGTTCCTTAGCTTGACTCATCGCCCGGTTTTCAACATAAAGCCACCCAACACAAGCGGTGCTCACAACAAAAAGGATCATCAGGAATCCGATCATAAACCATTGACCGCTTCGTTTCTTCAAGGCAGGTTCAAAGACACTGGACACCTTCGTACCGTCTTCAACAGCCGAAACACGACTACCGTCACCATTATTAACATCCATTTCAAACTCCCGATTCAATTCCGATAATAAAACGCAAAAACACCATCGGCGCCTTAACCTCTAGAACTAAATCGAACCAAAACCACCCCAACTAAACTAAAAAAAACCGCCCCAACACCAAAAACAACCCCAATAACACCCAAAATTAACATTGAATGAGCAAAATACGAAGAAACCCTCTACCAAAGGAGAACCAAAGAGGGAAAAAACTGGTAGACAAAAACCAGGAACTGCCGCCAAAAACGGCCGGCCTAAAACTCGTTAAAATACTCAGGTCGTCCATCGTCGCTGTCATAGCCGCTTTCCTCTGCGCTTTCCTCACGAACCTCCAGGCGTTCGATCCGCTCGGCCTTGCCGGTATTGCCATCGACCAGCACCTCAATAGCGTCCATCCTCACGTCACCGGTAGCTATCTCAAACGGAAAAGGCATCTGCGTGCGAAACGCCTTAATAACGCTTTCCTTCTTCCGCCCCAGAACCGAATCATGTGCCCCCGTCATACCGACATCTGTAATATAAGCCGTTCCGCCATCGAGTATCTTCTCATCAGCAGTCGCAACATGCGTATGCGTCCCGAAAACACAACTGACCTTACCGGCAAGATAATGCCCCATCGCCACCTTATCGCTCGTCGCCTCTGCATGCATATCGACGAACACAACATCGGCCAGCTGCTCAGCTCTGCCAAGCAGCGAATCGATCTTAGCATAAGGACAATCCGCCGGCTTCATAAACACTCTGCCGATCAGCGTTATCACCCCGACGCGCACACCTTTGGAGGTATGGTAAACGGCAAGATCCTTACCCGCTGAACACGTCGAAAGATTAGCGGGCCGAACGATATTATCCCGTTCCTCAAGGATCGGGATGATCTCCCGCTTGCGATAAGCATGGTCGCCAAGCGTAATAAGGTGCACACCATACCGCAGCAGCTTCTCATATATCTGACAGGTAAGCCCGCTCCCGCCGGCTGCATTTTCAGCATTAGCGATCACGCAATCGATATTACGTTCAGACACAATACGTCCCAGTTCCTGCGACAAAATATGCCGCCCGGGACGTCCGACAATATCACCTATGCAAAGTACCTTGATCTTCAAAATACAAACTCTGACAAATAATCCGTTATATAATTGATCCAGCCTCGACCAAAAGGCCGAATCATAAATCTTACATTTTCTTAGCGAGCATATTCCACGCACCGAACCTCACGAAGCAGCGTAACCTTGATCTCGCCAGGATACGTCATATCCTCTTCGATCTTGCCCGCGATATCCCTCGCAATTTTCGTCGCGATTTCGTCGTCGATCTTCTCGGAATTAACGATCACACGCACTTCCCTGCCCGCCTGGATAGCATAGCAGTTCACCACGCCGTCAAAGCTGGCACCGATCTCTTCGAGTTTTTCAAGCCGCTTAATATAACGCTCAAGCGTCTCACGTCTGGCACCGGGCCGCGACGCACTTATCGCATCCGCCGCCGCCACAAGCGGAGTATAAGGATTGTCCGCCGTAATATCGCCATGATGTGCTTCCACAGCGTTCAATACGATCGAATCCTCTTTGAACCGGCGAAGATAATTTGCTCCGATCGCAGGATGACCGCCTTCTACCTCACGGTCCATCGCCTTGCCGATGTCATGCAAAAAGCCCGCACGTCGTGCCACTGAACTGTCGATCCCAAGCTCGTCCGCCATAACCTGTGCAAGGAAGGCGACCTCAACACAATGGCGAAGAACGTTCTGACCAAAACTCGTCCGATAGTGAAGCGAACCCATCATAGAAAGCACTTTATTATTAAGCCCGCGAACATCAACCTCCGCAGCGGCTGCCTTACCCAACTGAAGGACCTTCTCGTTTACGTCCTTGGTCGTCTGAACAACAAGCTCTTCGATACGAGTCGGATGAATACGGCCGTCCTGGATAAGCTTATTCATACTCTGCCGTGCGATCTCACGCCGCAACGGATTAAATCCGCTTACGATAATAACACCCGGAGTATCGTCAACGATCACATCGACGCCGGTCGCCTGCTCGAAAGCACGAATATTACGACCCTCGCGACCGATCACACGACCCTTCATCTCGTCGTTTGGAATATCCACCATCGATACGCTTACCTCGCAGGTCTGCTCGGCGGCATAACGCTGGATCGCCGTCGTGATTATTTCACGGCTTTTCTCGGCGGCCAACTCGTTAGTCTCTTCAAGTTTACGCTCGATAAGCTTATTCATATCGCGCTCGCACTCATCTTCGAGACGCATAAGCAAAAGTTCCTTGGCGCTTTCGATGCTCATCGAGGATATCTTCAATAGCTGGTTCTTCTGCTGAGCGATTATCTTAGAAAGCTCGCGGTTCTTCACTTCGATGATCTGATTCTTACGGGTCAATTCACCTTCGGAGACTTTCATCTCTTTTTCACGCTCGCGAAGTTCCTCTGCCTCACGATCCAAAACGTCCTCACGTTTGCTAAGACGGTTTTCCTGATTGCGAAACTGAGCCTGTGCCTGATTCATCTCCGCTGTGAATTTTTCCTTTTTCTTGATCACCTCGCCTGCGGCATCAAGTTGTGCCGATTTGATAATATTCTCCGCTTCCCGCTTCGCAGAGCTGACCTTTGCTTCAAGCTGCTCTTTAAGAGATTTCGTTTTCGCGGAAAAAACCACACGCTCGATAACAAAAATAAGTGCCCCGCCGACTGCTAAACCGACAACCCCAATAATTATTTGCCCGCCCGTTATTTGGGCGGCAATCATGTTAAAAAGTTCCATCTCTATACCTTTCCCTGTTAACTTTGATCAATGTAATAAGTACTATCAATAGAAGCGCAAGGAAAGATAAAACGGCAGAAACCGCAGGGAAAGATACGATCAGTTTCGGGAATAAGTTTTTATTATAAAAGCTTTTCTCTCAGTCGAAGCAACGCGCCCCGGAAGGTCTGCCTTCTCCGGGCAGCTCTGAACAGATTCGCGAACTCGTAAAAATTCCGCAAGCTCCGTTTCTCCAACACACGATTATCGACTTTAAACTGATCACAATCACGCTCTTATAAAAAAATCCCAAACGTCAGTATTCACCGCCACAATCAGGAATCCGGACTTGACAAATTATGCCTTTCGCCCATCCCTCATGCCGACAGTGCTTTCGTAGCTTTACTGCCTTTCAATCCTTAGGCACTTCTAACCTGGTGCCAACATGGCAAAAAAATCTAACGCCAAATGAAAACAACCACTCAGCGCACGATGCCCAAAATAAATGGACAACCGCTCTAATGATACAACATGCTGATAAACGGTCAAGTAAAATTATGGTAATTTCCTCAGCCTACAAACCATACCAGCAAACACCGCAATTCGCACTGCTATAGTACGTAAAATCTCCCGGACGGTTCATTTTCCCCGCCAAACCCCAGATCGCTGGTTTATAGGACCATCTGTGCCGAAAATAAATCCAAAAATCGAAAAAAAACGACTTTACAAACTCTCAGGTTAGCCTACCCCGGAATCCTGCCGAAACAAACTTCACAGGACTGCATCCGGCACCGAAGCCGAGATGAAATCATAAAGGATGATGAAGAGAAACGATATTTGCCCCGCTTTTTTGGGGGGAAAAGAGACAGGTGAGAAAATATGCATAAGCGAAAAGATGTCTTAACGACTGGCCAGGTCGCACAAATTTGCAATGTCGCCCCAAGAACCGTAACGAAGTGGTTTGACTCCGGCCAGCTAAAGGGCTACAGGATCCCAGGCTCAAGGGACCGCAGGATCCCCACCACCGAACTCATCCGTTTCATGAAGGCACACAACATACCCACAGAAGAACTCGAAATGGGCATGATGCGGGTTCTCGTCATCGACAGCAACTTCCAGCAAGCCGACAACCTCGCCGAATCACTTCGCGACAACAGGAATTACCAGGTAGACACAGCGGCAAACAGTTTCGACGCGGGCCTGTTCGCACAAAAAATGATCCCACACGTCATACTGATAAACCTTATGGCACAGGACATCGACGCAAACCAGGTATGCCAGTACATAAGATCGAACAGCGACCTTGCCGGAACAAAGGTTATTGCGATTGCAGAAGGAATGGGACAAAACGAAACAGCCGCACTGCTGCAAAAGGGTTTCGACGCAGTAGTAACAAACCCATCGAACGCAGAAGAAGTAGCTGCAATAATAAAAGAAGCAACTGCAATTATATACTAGAACACCCTGCACCCGTCATTATTTCAGGGACACAGCACAAGCTGATCCTGATTTTTATCAGGGACACAGCACTAGTTCTCTTTGCCGGTTCGATCCACTTTGGCCTTTTGCCAAAACAAAAGGATGAGAACACCCAGCACCAAACAGCTCAAGGAATCACCCATAAACCACAAAACGGGCATCGCTGCGAGCACTCCCGATACCCCGCAGGCCAGGCCTAAGAATAATAAAGCCAGACCGGTAAACGGTATCAACACCGGGTATTTCATAGGGTGCAAAGCCAAAACGACCAGATACACGCCCATTAGAAAAGACATGGCTAATGCCACTCGAAGCAGATACTCGGACAGCGGCGAATACGCAAGATCCGACGATTCGCCTCCAAAGAATTCGACAATGGACACCCATGCAGGGTCAGGCAGGAATATCCCGGCCGCACCCAGCAAAAACAAAACACCAGCCACCCACAAACAGATCTTCAAACCACGCATTTGCCTACCCTTTCAATTAGTACTCATACCATTCTACGATCAAAAGGCATAGTATTCTCTTATAATATCAATAATTTTTTTATAAATTACCCTGTTTTTTTTTGCATAATCCCGCATAAAACCGGAGGATAAGTGCGCACATCTTGCGGGGAAGTACAGAAAAGTGCTGGAAAGTGCAGGTTTTTGCGCAGTTTTGAAAAAACGCGCAAAACGCTGCATTTTTCTGCAATTTTTTGCAATGAAGGTTTTTTTGGTAGTGAAAAGAGCTGTTTTTTTGCAGAGTTTTTATAGACATGGAATGGGGAGAAGGG
>DAOVIC010000053.1 GCA_030671565.1 Anaerohalosphaeraceae bacterium | reverse complement strand
TGTAACAAAAGAAAAACCAATATGAGTGAAAATTTCAGCAAAAAACGGGTCCTGATCACAGGCTGCTCAAGTGGATTTGGCATGATGACAGCTGTCGCAGCCGCCAGGAAAGGCTATGATTGTATCGCGACCATGAGAAATGTTGACAAGGCCCAACTTCTGGAGCAGGCCCTGAAGCGCGAAGGCCTCACTGCGACAATAGATGTCCTTGATGTTACGGATCAAAATGCCATTTGCGATATTGTCGAAAAATATGCCCCGATCGACATACTTATCAACAACGCCGGCATATTGATTACGGGTTCCTTCATGGATCTTACCGATGCCGAAGCCAGGAGGATATTCGAGACCAACTATTTTGGCGCTGTCAATTTGACAAAGGCCGTTGCCGCTTCGATGATCGAAAGAAAGCAGGGGATGATAATTAACGTCGCTTCGCTGGCAGGGCTTGTCGGGCATATGTTCAACGCCGCCTATTCAGCCAGTAAACACGCACTGATCGGTTTTTCAAAATCGATACAAACGGAACTTAGACCTTTCAATATAAAGGTAGTTTCCGTAGAGCCCGGTTACCACCGAACGGAAATAATCGGTGCAAATGCCAATGTCGCGGAGAATTTATACGATCCAGCCTCGCCAATGCATGTCTACAGCAAGGGGTTTTTACGTCTGATGCTCAAAACGATCATCCCGAATGCAGGCGATCCGCAGGTAGTAGTCGATAAGATCATAGATATTATGGAAACTGCCAATCCGAAGCTGCATTATGTGCTGGGCAAAGATGCACGCCTGATAAGAGCAGCCAAATTTTTTGGTTTGCTTGGCCTGGTGGAAAAAGAAGCATATAAGAAACTTTTGATCGCTACAAAACGCGAGGAAAAGCGATTCGAATCCAGACGAAAGAAACGCAAAAAAGCTAGCGAGTAGCCTTAGTTGAAGTAACATTCATCAGATATGCGACCTGTCCTTCGGTGAGGGGTTTGTATTTGCCCACGCCAAGTCCCTTGATGTTTATATTCCCTATTTTCGTACGGCGCAGGGCCTTTACTTTATACCCGACCCTGGCAAACATTCGTCGAATCTGGCGGTTTAGTCCCTGCCGTATTGTTATCTCAACAAGCGATCCCTGCTTACTTCTCTTTAGGACTTTCACTGCCGCCTTGGATGTTTTTCCTTCGGCAAGAAAGGTACCTTTTTTTAGTTTCTCGATCGCTTCGCCCGTTATGGGTTCGCGAAGGGTTACTTCGTATACCTTGGAAAGTTCGTACTTTGGATGAGTCAGTCTGTTCGCAAGTTCGGAATCATTTGTCAGTATGATAAGCCCTGTAGTATCGAAATCAAGCCTGCCGACGCAGAATATCCTATCCGGCGTATCGATCAGATCGATCGCCTTTCTGCGTCCCTGCGGGTCAGAATTAGTACAGATAACACTTTTTGGCTTATTCAACAGGTAGTAGACTTTCTCTGCGGCCTGGATTTTTCGGCCATTTACAACAATGGTATCCTTGTCCGGGTCCACAAAAACAGGCAGGCTGTTAACCACCTTGCCGTTTACAGTTACTTCGCCCTGAAGTATCAATTCCTCGCAATTTCGGCGCGAGTCGATACCTGCTGCGGCAAGTACCTTTTGAAGACGCTGCTTTCCAGGCTTATCAGCGGGCGATTTTGAAATACGTTTTTTGGATTTTTTGGCAACCATTTACATCATACCTTTTGTATGGATCAGCTAAAAGAGTTCTTATACTGACAAGAGTACAGTATTAGGTGATTATATTCAACAATTCTTCGGGTTCCGGGAACTTTCAGCAGAAAAATACCGCATAGCAGCCAAAAATAAGCCATAAGTGCCATACTGTTGACACTAAAAAACAAGGCAGCCTTTGCAGTAAGCTGTATTTCGGTAAATCTATAAGATTTTGGCGACATGATACGGAAGATTTTAAGACAAATAAATAAATATAGAGATTAAATAGGAACACTGCTTGCGTTATAAGGGTATATGCTGTAAAGTATGTACCGTAAAGTTACAGGTAGCTTCCTTGGGACATCGGTTATGGACAGCGATAGTAATGTTGAAAAAATTGATCCCGGCAGTGATAAGGGCATACAGGTCCATCATATCGCAACATATAAATTTGCAGCCGGCGACAATGAACTGCATATCAAAATGCTCGGTAAAAAGAGACTTAGCATCACCGCAGAACTGCCGGATCATGTCACAGGGACGATCAAAATTGACAATATGCACATACCGGTCGTCGATCCCAACGCCAGAAGGGGCCTGAAACCGCAAAAAATCACGGATAGTTCGTGTGTTGTGCTGACTGCCCAGCATGCGGGCATACACAGCGTAACGACCGCGGCAATCTATCCCGACCTGCTCAGGGTATTAGAATTTATTTTGAAAAATGCTGAGAAGTAGCAGTTTTTTTTCAGTCTCTGCTTCCGTGAAAACGGATAAACTGTATCACACAACAGTTGACAGGATGAAAAATCAGGCAGGAACGTGGACCTGCATTTGCGAGTCCATCTGCGGGAAGTGCTCCGATATGTCGCGGGCGACAATATCGGCAATGATCACGCGCTGAATTTGCGTCAGATCATTTTCGCCTCTTAAAATGCTGTATACCGCAGGAGTATATCTAGCATTGCCGCCGGGCTGCGAAGATCGCTCTTGTGGATATTTAAAGGAATCGCCGGCATTTTTTCCACCTATTGAGAACGACCCCGCCGGTTCTGATACTACTTTCCTGTCGGCCCGTACAACCTCTCCCAGGAGGCCCGTTATATTGTTTCGATTACTTTTTTGCGTATTTTCCGACTTTCTGGTTCTCCTGCCTGAAGCGACCTTTCGCTGTTCGGTCAGTATTTTCTCAGTCAGTTCGAAACGCGGGATCTGGCCGTCTGGTATTTTTGATTCATTTTTCGACGTTATGAGCGGTTGTTCATCTTTCGCATCGCCGATATGGAAAGACCCCGTGTTTTCCTGATCGTCATCGCCGATCTCCGATTGGGCTTGTGCAATTGTATCCTTAAGACTTGACAGGGCCCCCGTTCCATCTATGGCATCGACGCTGGCCTCATCGCTATCATCATCAGAACGATTCTCGTCGATTTCGTTTTCCTCTTCGGCAGTATCGGTTTCCTGAACATGCAGCAGGCTGTCAATCTCCTCCGTGGAAAGTTCGACTTCTGTTTTGGAAACAGCGACTTTGAGCTCTTTAA
The DNA here is from genome assembly GCA_030671565.1 of Anaerohalosphaeraceae bacterium. The sequence goes on along the minus strand of DAOVIC010000053.1, from coordinate 6,757 downwards.
GCGATTCCAGCGGATCGATCCGATCATCCTCAGATTTCTCGTCGTTACTGACAATATCTGCGTCATTATCCGAAAGGGGGGTGTTCACTATTTCTTCCTGGCTGGCGACTATCTCTTCAAAGCTCGGGAGACGTTTTTTTTCTGCCTCTGGTTTTGCCGGCTTGGCTTGTTCTGCCATAGGATTGATCGCATCAGGCTTTTGCGGGCCTGTTGGTTTTTGACGTGATCGCGAATTACCCTCCCTGCGACGCAGGAAGCTTTGATCGCTTTGTTCGTTTTTCGTTGGCTCGTTGTCCATGCTGTACTCCAATTGCCAGATATTATAGAATGCGCCCCGTAAAAATCAAGTACATTCTATGGTTGAATCGGCTGCTATCCGGGGCCCATTGACAAAGCCGTATACTCTCCGGGGTCGTATTCGGCGATCAGTTCCCGTATATCATCGAGCGTAACTGCCTTGACCGCTGCAACATCGTCGGCGACGCTGCGATATTTTCCGGTATACGTCCAGTTAAGGCCGAGACTGCCCAGCCGGCCCTTGGGTTGTTCGCTCTTTATCGTAATAGTGCTGAGCACCTTGTTTCTGGCCTTTCGCAGTTCGTCCTCTGCGATACCGTCCTTTTTTATAGCCCGAAAAACATCGTCGACGATACTCATAACTTCGTCGGCGCGTTTTGGGTCGCATCTCAAATAGCTGTACAACACACCGACGCCATCCATAGCATCCAACTGACTGGAAGCAACTTCGGCAATAGCGGTATCCACCAACGCCCAAAAAAATCGTGAACCGGTATAGTCTCCGATAATCACGCTAAGCAGACTTGCGGCAAACTTGCGATCGTCCTGAGAAGAAACCTGCGGGCTGAGCAAACAGATGTGTTCCCTGACGAGGTTTTCCTTTTCGATGCGTTTCTTGGCCATCGTTCCTCTCGAAAAGCTCAGTTTGCGATCCGCATCTGCAGGCTTCCAGCTGCCGCACTTTTGCTCTACAAGCGAAGCAAATTTTTCGAAATCAAAATTGCCGGTACATGCAACAACCATGTTGTTCGGAGAATACCGGCGCGAGAAATATTCCCGCATCTGTTCAGACTTCAGGTCGTCGATGCTTTCATTTGTACCAAGGACGCTGTTTCCGCAGGGATGGTCGCCAAAGTGCATCGCCCTTGCCATGTCCATGACATCAAACTGCGGGTGATCCTTGTACATTGCGATTTCCTGCTTGATGACGTTCTTTTCGATATTGAAATCATCGTCACGCAAAGACGGGCGCATCAGCTGTGCCCACAGCGATGTAACATCGGAAAGGTACTCGGGAAGCACCGCGGCATAATAAACGGTGTTCTCTTCGCTCGTGAAAGCGTTGAAATCGGCACCAAGATGGTCAAACGCCTCATTGACCTGAAGGGCACTCATCGATTCGGTTCCCTTGAACATCATATGTTCCAGAAAATGCGAAACTCCGCTTATCTCGGCGGTCTCGTCGCGGCTTCCCGTTCTCGTAAAAAAACCAACCGAGGCCGACAAAGCCGACTCATTAACTTCGCCGATAATCGTCAAACCGTTTGAAAGCTGTTTATGTTTAAAATCCATTAATCTCTAATTCCCGGTTCTATACATTGACACTGTTTGGGCCGATGGTAACGATCGTGTAGTCACTGAAATTATTGTTCGCAAGGAATTTCATTACAGAATCGACCGTTACTTCGGATAATTTTTGTTTTATCTCTTCGATACTTCTCACTCGTCCCAGGAGGTAGTAGTCGCTGGCAACACCGGAAGATCTGGCGCTGCTTGATTCGCTTTGCATTATCAATTTGCTTTTCAATCCGACCTTTGCTCTTTCGACTTCATGTTCTTCGATGCCTTCGCCAAGTCGATCGAACTCGGCGATAGTTACATCGAGCGTTTCCTGTGCTTTATCAGGCGTTGTTCCTGCATAGCAGTTGATCCCGGCTGCATAAAGATTCGTATTGTAGTTGGCGCCAACGGCGTAGCAAAGTCCGCGTTTTTCGCGTACTTCTGTAAAGAGTCTGCTGCTCATGCCTCCCGATAACACAGAAACCGTCACTACAGCATTATAGTAATCCTCGTCGGAGATCGTTACCGTTTCGGTCATCAATCCGATATGGACCTGAGCCCCGTCGTGCTGGATATGTGTATATTTGTCGCCTGTATCACCCAGCGAAACCGTTCGATCCAAAGTTTTCTGCGGGCGATCGAAGAGACGTTCGATCTGGGCACATACAGCATCAAAATCGTACTTGCCAGCGACCGAAAACGTCGTACCGGAAAGATTGAAGCGGTCTTTGACCAGCTCTGCGCAACGCTGATCCGTCAATTTCTCCAGATCCGGTATCTTTCCCAATGCAGGAGATCCCAACGGAGACGGATAGAATTTTTCCCGCAAAATCATCATGACCTTGCTTCGGGGATCGTCGTCCAGCGACAGCACGTCGCTTACAGCCAGTTCCTTCGACAATCCGAACTGTTCGCTATCGAGCGTTGGACGCAATATAATATCCGCATAAATATCCAGTGACTCGGCGAGGTTGCTTGCCTCAAGTGCTCCGCCCAGAGACATATTCCCGCTTGAAACGGTACCGCTGCGATGCAGACCAAGCCCGTCAAGTGCGTCGATCAACTGACGGCTGTTACGGTCGCCGGCTCCGCGGAATACCCAGTCGCTAATAACGGACCCTGCTCCACAGCATCCCTGGGGAAGTAAAGATGCTCCGCAAGGCAGTTGAAATGAAAACGCCACAGACTCGACGCCCTCCATCGTTTCGCCAAGGATCACCATGCCGTTCTTTAATACGTATTTGTCAAGGTTTTCAGCCATATTATCACTTGTAAAGATTAATAAATCAGCTTCGGCTGAATGGCCGAATCCTCAATTTTGGTTTTTGAATTATTTACGCTACCGCCGCATCGTCGCCGTCGTTTTCCTGACGGTCGAATTGCACGCCTATTTTCTTGCTTACACCTCTGGTCTGCATCGTCACCCCGAACAGGGCGTCAGCTATGCTCATCGTTCGTTTGGCGTGGGTGATTATAATGAACTGCGAATATTTCCTGAATTCCTGCACGATCATATTGAAACGCTCGTTATTGGCCTCATCAAGAGCAGCATCGACCTCATCCAGGAAACAGAAGGGCGATGGTTTGCACTTAAATACTGCAAACAGAAGAGCCAAAGCCGTCATGGACTTTTCGCCACCGCTTAAGAGGCTTATGCTTCTGGTTTCTTTCCCTGGAGGCTTGGCAAGGACCTCGATGCCGCTTTCGAGGATATCGCTTGGATCTTCAAATATGATGTCAGCTTTACCGCCACCGAACAGCTTACGGAAAAGTCCCTGGAAGTTCAGCCGGACTTGCTCAAACGTCACTGCAAATTTTTCCCGGCTCTCTTTGTTTATGCGGTTTATCAATTGCTCCAGCTGATCCTTACTCTTTTGCAGATCCTCGACCTGGTTGGCCAGAAATTCGTACCTCTCTTCAAGTTCAGCCTGTTCGTCGATAGCATCGACATTGACATTACCAAGACGTTCGATCTTGCCTCGCAGCACAGAAATCTCCTCCCGCACCTCATCCCAGTTGACCTCGCCTTCTTCAAAGCTCTGATAAGACTCTTTCAGATCCAGACCAAGCTCTTCGGCAACTCTCTGGGTCAGATCCTCGTCCTTGACAGTAAGCTGACTAAGCTGAAGCTCTACTTCGTGAATTTGCTGTTCGACTTGTGACTGCTCGCTGCGTTTTTGTCGCAGTAAATCTTCGGTTTCCCTGTGCTTTTCTCTTAGCTGGTCGACATAGGCGTGGAGAGTATTGCTTTCTTTCTGATATTTTTCCTTATCTACGAACATTTCACTTACAGCCGCTTCGGCAGCAAGGATAGTTCGTTCTGTTTCGACAACCTGTCCGTCACAGGCCTGCATCTCCGTCCGTGTAGACTCAAGGGCGACACGTCCGTGCTGCAGTTGACTTTGCAGGCTCGCGATCTGCTGCTTGATCGACTTGCATTTCTCCGCGGTCTGACCGATGCTTACCCGCAGGTCGGTCATTATCGCCAATTGCGAATCCTGTTGTTCCCTTGCCTGTACAAACTGCTCTTCAAGTTCTTCGATACGTTTCTTGCGATCGGTATTTACAGACTCGAGCTCTTCGAGTTTCTGACGCGAATTATGTTCGGTTTGTACTGATTGCGAAATTTCCTTTTCCAGCGTTTCGATTTCGCTCTTGACCAACGGCTCTTCGTCGCTGAGACGCTTGATGTCCTGTTTGATACCGCTTAGTTTCGCTTCGGTATCGACCCTTTCCGTATTGGCTTCGTAAATAGATGTCCTGAAATTCTGACACAACCTGGACAGGTGTTCGTTCTTTTGATTGTTTTCATCCAGTTTACTGTCGACTTCGCTGATCTGCAGAGAGATACTTGCAAGATTTCTTTTAAGTTCGATCAACCGGCTCTTTCGTGATATCAGACCGGCTGTTTTACCTACGGGACCGACATTTATCGAGCCCTGCCTATCCAGAACCGTCCCGTCCATCGCCACGAATTGATAGTCCCCTCCAAGCCGTCTCGAAAGTGTCATCGCATCTTCGATCGATTCGACAAGCAGCGTCTTTCCGAGCAGGTGCCACGCAAGCGACGCATATTTGTGGTCGTATTTAACAAACTCGATCGCTCTGCCGATCACACCGGCACATGACGATACTTCCTGCGTATCGACGAACGGAGTTATTCTGTCAGTGCAAATAACCTTCACTCTGCTGTCAAGACCTTGTGAAAGTTTTTCGTCCTCCAGAAAGTCCCTCGTACTGTTGATGACGATCGCATCGGTCCTGCCCTCAAGTGCAGCTTCGATCGCATCGGCGTATTTCAGGTCTGCCGTTATGATGTCGGCGACAATACCTTCGACATAATCACGCCCCTGAGAGGCACTGCTGGAATGCTTTTGCAGGATATCCTTTACTGATTTGCTCAGGCCTTCCCGTCTTGACTCCATATCGGCCAGGATATTTTTTTCGCTTTGAACAGCACTTCGTCTTTCTTTTATTTCGGCAAGCTCATGGTTCTCACGAGCGATAACTTCACCGGTTTCCTCCATCCGTTTGCGTTTTTCGTCGAGATTGGTCTGCAGATCTCTTACGACCTCTTCGATGTCCGTCAGCTTCGTGCCGTATCTCGCTTTTTCAGTTAGCAGGTCAGCAAGCTGTCTCCTGGTCTGATCAGCTCTGCCGGCGAGACGATCTTTCTGGTCGGCCATCTTATCCCTGTAAGAACTGATGCTTTTTATCTCGTTGTGCAAATGAGCGGTTCTTCGGACGATATCGATAACGCCGGACTTTTCGTCCTCCATATCCGCTTCGATCCTTCCGCACAGGTGGTTAACTTCGTTGATCGCCTCCTGCATCTCATTGACCCGGTCCGTATCCTGACTGTGGAGTGTTTCGTTCTCTGTAAGGTTCTGCTGACAACCGGCTATCTGTGAGGTAAAGTCATCGATCTGTTCATCGAGCTTCTGGATCTGATCCGCCGAATTCGACTTGCGATCCTGTAATTCTTTTATCCGGCTCTTGAGAAATTCTATTCGCTCCAACTGCTGTTCGATCTTACTCTTGACCGAGATCAGAGAATTGTCACACTGGTTGACCCTGACATCTGTTTCGATCAGGTCTGTTCCCATCTCACTGAGCATCGCGTCATTTCGTCCCACTTGTGCAACAACCTCACCGAATCGATCCTTGTGACCGCTGAGATTTGCCTGCTTTTTAGCAATTTGTGTGACGATCTTGTTGTATTCGGACAACGAATAGTTTACCCGAAGCTCTTTAAATCGTTTGGTGTACTCCAGGTAATTTCTGGCCTTTCCCGCTTGCAGCTTGATACTACGCAACTGACGCTGAACTTCGGATACAATATCTGCAAGACGCAGAAGGTTCTGTTCGGTACGATCAAGTTTGCGGGATGCTTCCTTCTTTTGTGATTTGTATTTGCTTATTCCCGCCGCTTCTTCAAAAATTAAACGTCTGTCGTTTTTAGATGAATGCAAAAGCTGGTCGATCTGCCCCTGTTCGATTATCGAATAGGCACTTACGCCAACGCCGGTATCCATAAACAGTTCACGGATATCTTTCAGCCGGCAGTTGCTGTTGTTGATCTGATAGAGACTTTCCCCGCTCTTATAAAGACGACGGGTAATAATGAGTTGGTCGTTCTCGAACCCCATGTCGGCGACGGCACTGAAGTGAAGATTGACCTCTGACATCCCGCTGGGTTTTCTGCTTCCGGAACCGCTGAATATGACATCGGTCATTTGACCGCTGCGAAGTGCCTTGGGGCTTTGGTTGCCCAGCACCCATTTCACCGCATCTACTACATTACTCTTACCGCAACCGTTTGGCCCTACGATCGCCGTGATATCGCGGTCGAATTCAAAGTCCGTCTTGTCGGCGAAACTTTTGAATCCGTTAAGAGTTATCTTCTCCAATCTCATATTTTTACCTTCCCTGGAACAAACTGTACCATGCCTAAAACACACACACATGGAAATAACCATGTCATTTTACGATTTTTTCCTCGACCTCTACATTCGTATCCGGTTTCCTGAGACCGGGAAAATCAGCTATTTTGCCGGCTATGAACTCTGCCTCGATCACGCCGGTTTCGCACATATTTTCCAAAAGCGAGATAACATCAGAATAAGGTACCCCCAGTCCCGGACGAATCAACGACTTGTTCGAAACCGAACTAACCTCG
>DAOVIC010000138.1 GCA_030671565.1 Anaerohalosphaeraceae bacterium | reverse complement strand
CAGCATTGCGTCTCCGTATGAGTAGAATCTGTATTTTTTGTCCACTGCGTGTTTGTATGCTTTTTTGACCTTTTCCAAGTCTGCGAATGCTGCTATCAGTGCTAGTAAGGTTGATTTTGGCAGGTGGAAGTTTGTTATTATCGCGTCTACGACTTTGAAATCGTAGGGGGGGGTTATGAATAGTTTTGTGTCGCCGGTTTGGGGGGTTAGGTTTCTGGTTTTGGCGATCGTTTCGAGTGTTCTTACTGTTGTTGTTCCTACTGCGACGATGCGTTTGTCTTTTGCGATGGTGTCGTTTATTATTTTGGCGTTTTTTTCGTCCAGTGAATATGTTTCGCTGTGTATGTCGTGGTCGGCGAGGTTTTCGGCTGTGACGGGTTTGAAGGTTCCTGCTCCGACGTGAAGAGTTACGTATGCTATTTTTACGCCTTTTTGTTTTATTTTTCGGATCAGTTCATCCGTGAAGTGGAGGCCGGCTGTGGGGGCGGCTATGGCGCCGGTTTGGCGGGCGTATACGGTTTGGTAGCGGGTCAGGTCCGTCTGGGCGGTTTTTTTGTCTGGTGATCTTTTGATGTATGGGGGCAGCGGGGCGAAGCCGATCTTTTCCAGAATTTGTTCCGGGGTTTCGTCTATTTGCGGTTTTATCAGCCATTGGCCGGTTTGTGTCCGGTCAATCGCGCGGGCTTGGCAGAAATCTTTGCCGTCGCGGTCATTTATTATTAGGCGGTCGTCTTTTTTAACTTTGCGTGCGTTTTTTAGCATGACCTGCCATGTTCCTTCTTGATCGGCGGAGATGAATAGGCCTTCCAGCTTTGCTCCGGAGGATCTTTTTGCGAAGAAACGGGCTGGTATTACCTTTGTGTCGTTTAGAACGAGGCAGTCGCCGGGGGCGAGGTATTCGATGATATCGGGGAAATTTCTGTCCTGGAGGGCGTTTTTTGAGCGGTCCATGACGAGGAGCCTGGAAAGTGTACGCGCGTTGGCTGGTTTTTGGGCGATCAGCTCCGGCGGTAAATTATAATCCAGTTCAGTTGTTTTCATGCGAGCAGGTTATCAGAGATCGCGAAAATGGCCAACGTTTTTTTGGTTGGGAGGGAGTAAATTTTTGTTTTTGTCAGTACTTTTTGGCGTCGCGGTTAAAAAATTATGGAAGCTGTGAAATCTGAAGTTAACCGGGTCGTTTAATCGTCCGATAGATAGTTTGTCTTTGGTATTAAGTGTGTGGAATTTACAAGGGTTTATTCTGAAAAGCTATTCGCCTGCGGCAAAAAAAATTGCCGGCAGCTTACGGCTATTCGTAAAGGTTATATTGTATGTTATTCAGTGTGCTCGAGGGAAGGTCATGACGCCGGAACGAAAGTTTGAAAAGTTATCTACATCGATAGTTTCTTTGAGTAAATCTCAACTGAAACAGCAGATACGGAAATTTAAGGGCGGTTTTAATCTGGATTTTACAGATTCGTATCTTGAAAATCTTAGCGTTGACCGGCTGAGGCATATTCTTCTTGCAGCGATGCTTACTAAAAGCAGGTAATAGGTAGTAATTGACACTGATCCGGGGGGATACAATGTTTATTTATGTTTATCGAAGGCGTTCATTTCTTTTTGTTTTAACGTTTGTCGTTTTGTCTTTTCTGTCGGGTTGCGGGAAGGCATATTCCGTTAAGACTTCCAGTCCTGTTAAGATATTCAGGCGGCGTGCGAGCAGTGCGCTGGATTCTAACAGGCCTAGCAGTCAGAGTGTGCAGACTTTGCGTTTGCTTTTTCTTGAGAAGCAATACCGGCGTGATCGTCAGGGTACTATCGAAGAGGTGCAGGCGATAATGCTTGGCAATGACGATCCTGAGCTTGCGATCACAGCGGCGGAGTTGTCTTTGCTTGAGGCGAGGCGGTTATATCCCCGCAGCCGTGACGGTGCGTTGGGTATGTATCTTAACGCGGCTGGGCTCGCGTGGGATTTTTTGTTTTTCTCGCCGCCTGACGACGAGTATCATCCGCTTACGCCGAGTTACCGGTTTATGGCGGAGGTTTATAATCGTTCAGTTTCGCGGTTGGTTCAGATAGCGCAGGAGAAGGATGCGCCTTGGTTGGGCGGTAGAATTGAAATAATTGACAGAGTGTACGAGATTACAGTTGTTCACGAGGGGGAGGGCGTTTGGGATCCTGTGCTTTTCGATAAGATAATCCCTTCGAACCAGATTGAGGTTAGGGGTCTTGCGAATGAGTATTTTTCACGGGGGCTTGGCGCTCCTCTTGTTGGTTTTGTGGATGATCCTCGATCGAAACCGGAGTTTGGGAAGTATAATCCTGAGAACGGGATTGCTTTTCCGATGACGGCGATTTTGGCTTTTTCACCGCAGGAGGTTTCCGGCGATGTTTACAGCCGGAGTATAACTCTTACTTTTTACGATCCGCTTGATGATGAGCTTATCACTATCAATGATCACTCGGTTCCGCTTGAGGCGGATTATTCCACTCCGCTTGGTGTTTTGCTTGCGGAAATACAGTCGCCTGAATACGGTTTTGATGCGATGTTCCGTCCTGATGTGTTCCTTGACGATGCTGGTCTGGTTATGCTTGAGCCTTACCGGGAGGACCAGATCCCTGTTGTGATGGTGCATGGGCTTTTTTCAAGTCCGGCGACGTGGGTTGCGATGTTTAACGATCTTCGGGGCGATCCTGTTATCCGTGAGAATTTTCAGTTCTGGTTCTTTCGGTATCCTACGGGTTTGCCGATCATTTATTCTGCATCTTTGCTTCGTGAGGAGCTGCTTGATATTCAGAAAACTTTTGGGTCTGGTGAGGGTAAGGATAATTTTGATAAGATGGTTCTTGTCGGACATAGTATGGGCGGGCTTCTTACGCGACTTATGGTGCAGGACAGCGGGAGCTATTACTATGACGATGTGTTTAAGGTTCCGGTGGACGAGCTTTCGGTTGGTGCAGAGCAGAAGGAATTGATACGTGAGGTTTTGTTCTTCGAAGCTTTGGGTTTTGTTAAGCGAGCCGTGTTTATTGCGACACCGCATCGTGGAAGCAGTGAGGCAGAAACATTTTTTGCAGGGTTGGGTGCAGGTTTTATAACTTTACCGGGGATACTTAACGATCTTGGCAGCATGCTTAAGGAGAACGAGGAGGCGCTGACGTATGATCCGGCTAAAAGGAAAAGGCCAGTCCTTACTTCGATCGATCAGCTTTCGCCGTCATCGGCTTTTATTAAGGTGATGCAGAGGGTGCCGATCAGGGTGGGTATTCCTTATCATTCGATCATAGCGATACGAAACAGCAAAACCGCGGAAGGGTCGTCGGACGGTATTGTTACTTATGAGAGCGCTCATATTGATTTCGCGGTTTCGGAAAAGCTGGTTCCTTCGCCGCACTTTGCACAAAAGCACCCTGTTACCATCGGTGAAATAAAGCGTATACTTCGCGTTCACCTGGCGGAGTATCGGCCTTTGGCGGTTACTTTTGACGATCGATGACGGGGCGGCTATTGCGCCGGTTTGGCGGGCGTATACGGTTTGTTTGTTTGGCGATCTTTTGATGTATGGGGGCAGTGGGGCGAAGGAGATCAATCGCGAACTTGACCGGGTTATTGAGATGTGAAGATTATAGTTTTCTGTCTAGTTTTCTGTAGCTTATTGCTTCTGCTATGTGTTCTGGGTTTATTTGTTCGCTTTGTTCGAGGTCTGCGATTGTTCTTGCTACTTTGCAAATTTTGTCGTGTGCGCGGGCGCTTAGTGCGAATTCGCTCATTGCGTACCTTAGCATTCCAGCGCATGTTTCGTTTAAGCGGCAGTTTTCTTCGACCTGCCGATGCGTCATTGTCGCGTTTGTGACGAGCCTGCTTCCTCCGAATCTTGCGGCTTGTCGGTGGCGTGCGCTTAGGACCTGGTCGCGTATTGTTGCGGAATCGTATTTGGATCTTTTTTCGTGGAGCTTGTGGAAGTTGACGGCGGGGACGTCGATGTGAATGTCAATCCGGTCGAGTAGCGGGCCGCTTATTTTTGACATGTATTTTTCGACCTGGCGTGGTGTGCATTTGCATTCTTTTGTGTTTGTTCCCCAGTATCCGCATTTGCAAGGGTTCATCGAGCATACCAGCATAAATTGTGCGGGGAATGTTACGGTTCCTTTTGCGCGGGAGACTGTGACCTGTCCGTCTTCGAGTGGTTGCCGTATCATTTCGAGGACGTTTCTTGGGAATTCGGCGAATTCGTCGAGGAATAATATTCCGTGGTGTGCGAGGCTGAGTTCGCCGGGTCGCGGGGTTGTTCCTCCTCCGACGAGTGCCGGTCCGCTTGCGGTGTGGTGCGGCGTTCGGACGGGCCGTCTGGCTATCAGTGCCTTGTCGTTTTGCAGGAGTCCGACGGAGGAATATATTCTTGTTGTCTCAAGCGATTCTTCCAGTGTAAGGGGCGGTAGTATGGTTGCGATCCACTGGGCGAGCATTGTTTTGCCTGCGCCTGGTGGGCCTATCATCATGACGTTGTGTGCGCCTGCGGCGGCGATGATGAGTGCTCGTTTTACGCTTTCCTGT
>DAOVIC010000169.1 GCA_030671565.1 Anaerohalosphaeraceae bacterium | reverse complement strand
TAAGTTCGGCAGTATCGAGAATTATTTTTTACAGGGGTATGACAGTGGCGATGAGACTGTTATTACGGCGCTTGGAACTTTTTGCGATTCTTTGCATCGAAGGCATGCCAGCCGTCACGGCGGGATTGTGAGCAGGGGGTTGAAATATCTTCTTTCCAGCCCCTCGGGCGGGAGTGCCTGTAAGAGGCTGAACCTTTATTTGCGTTGGATGGTCCGTTCTGACGATGTCGATGCGGGGGTCTGGAAGTCGGTGGATAAGGCGAAACTTGTTGTTCCCATCGACGTGCATATGGCGAGACTTTGCAAAATCATAGGTTTTTATGACAGAAAAACGGTATCTTTGGCGACGGCACTGGAAATAAGCCGCAGTTTTGCTAAGATAAATCCGACAGATCCTGTAAAGTATGATTTCGCATTGAGCCGAATAGGTATAATAGAAAACTGCAACGGTACGATTCGCCGGGGGTGTCAATTGTGCTGTTTATATGATTACTGCCAGAGACAAGGAGTAGACAACAAATGAAAGATTACGACCTGGAGAAATATTCATCGGCGATCACGCTTTCTGATATGGAGATATTTGTCTATCCGGACCTGATGTACAGTTTGGTGCTGGCCAATATCATGAGCCCGCAGATATGGCGATGGAGAAAGGAAGAAACTTTCCGGAAACTTAAGGGGAAGAATCTTTATCGCAAGCTGATGCGTCTTCGTCAGTATATCATGGATGAGTATGAGTTTAATCTGGATATCGAGACGTGGGGGATGACGAGCAAGGGGCGGGAGTTGAAGCGGTTTGGTCATGTTATTTCGCCGGAGGAGGTGGCAAGGAGCAACGCACTTTTCGGTTATACCGGTGATAAGTATTATTTCGATGTGGATATTCGGCGTCACTTCGGGCTGGATAAGTATGACGAGGATGCCATCCCTTACTGGAAAACCGAGACGGTCGAGGCGATGGACGCCTTTGTTCATAAGGACGGTTATACCAAGGGGGCTGGAGAATGTGTTTCGCTGTCGAGTCTTTATGCAGCGGCGGCGTTTATCGTTTGCGGTATACCGCTGGAGGACATTTACCTGATCCTTACGCCTTTGCATTCTCAAAACTTTATCGACATCAAGGACGGGGTGATAACGAATAATCGGCGGGTTGTTACCAAGCCGATGTGGTTTAACGGGACGGAAATTTCTATGAAGGCCCAGAGGGCGCTAAAGAACGAACAGGTAACGATAGTCGCTCATTCGACGGGCAATGTTCATTGTATATATCCGGAAGCTTCGATCGATAAGGGGGCTTACGATAGATTTACCGGGCGTCTTAATGAGTATCTTTCCGGTTCGGTTGATCTGCTGATGCTGGCAAACTTTCTCCGCGATCGCGGAGTGTATCAGAAGTATTTTCAGTTTTGCCGACATCAAAGGGGGCAGAAAAAATTTGTAAAGGCAGAGAAACTTTTCAGTTACGAGCACGGCAGTAATTTCCGTATTGCGGATGAGACATACGACAGGCTGCTCGATGAAGTTGCTACCGAGGATTATTCGCTTTATAAATATCCCGAACGTATGTGCTGCGAGGAACTGAGGTCCTTTGTCGAATACGAAGGTTTGGATATCGCAGCGGGTAAAGGTGTCGATAAGCTGCGGGATTATTTAAAGCGGGTTTTGCCGGATGCAGATGAGTTTGTTTCGTCTTTGCGAGAATTTCTTCATACCGACCCGATGCTTCCCGGTGCAGATAAAAGTTTTAATAACTGCGAGCCTGTTGTGCTTTCGAACGATCAAAGTCATAGCGAGGTTGTCGAATACCTTAGAAGTATGCGGTCGAAAAACGAGACGGTGGATCTTGCGTTTTATGCATTGCGGGATATGGACAGCTGTAAGTGGGAGCCTTTTGTTAAAGCTGCGATCGAAAGGAACCCGGTTTCAATCGATGAGACCTGCGATATGTCGATAGAAGATGTTCGAAGGTGGCTTGGGACGATGGTTAATGAATCGATATACGAGGGGCAACGTCTTGCACAGCCGGATGAGGCGGTAAACTTTCATCGGGCTGACGGGGCAGAGAAGGCTTTGCTGCTTGCGAATGTAATCCGCAGCCGAAATGAGGAATCTGAGGTGGAGGTTGTTATTGACAAGCAGGATGTCGTCGTAAAAAGCGATGGGAAGGAGCATCGTTTCGTGTCCTGTAAAGGGTTTAATAAGCGTATTTTGCTTGCACCAGGCGGGGGTTTTAATGTGGAGGGATAAAAAATTTAAAAAAAACGGAGATTTTTCTTGAAACATTGTGCATGTGGGACTATTGTACTCCTACATAGTAATTGTTAGCTTATTATGTTTGGATGGCAGTTAAATGGACATTTTACGACGAAATACAGATTATGCATTGCGGGCTATGGTTCACCTGGCATGTAATTATGGCACTACTGCGGTATCAACCCGCACGATCGCCGATAGCGAGGATATTTCCTATCAGCTGGCCTGCAAGCTGATGCAGCGTTTGGGCATCGCCGGACTTGTTAAAAGTTCGATGGGGCCTAAGGGGGGGTTCGTACTTAGCAGGAACCCCCGCAAGATCAATCTTCTTGAGGTCATCGAGGCGGTTCAGGGCTCTATCAGTGTTAATCAATGTCTTGCAGAAGGTGTCGGTTGTGACAGGAGCCCGGAATGTCCGGTGAGCAAAACACTTGAAGAACTTCAGGATTATATCGAAAATTTTCTTACGAAGACTACGCTGGACAAAATGTGCAAAACCGTTAGTAAGGCACAACAGAAATAATAAAAGGTGAATCTATGAGCGAAAAAAGCAGCAAAGGAACCGTTTTGAAGTCCTGTCTTGGTAAGGGTCGCGATCTTTCGTCGCTTGTCGAATACTCAGAGGATTCGATCGTAAGTAAGACGGTTCTCGATAAGAAGGCTGGGACGCTTACGCTTTTTGCCTTTGATAAGGGGCAAAGGCTTAGCGAACATCGGGCACCTTTTGATGCTGTTGTAGAGGTTATAGACGGGACAGGACGGGTAACTATCGATGGCGTCGATAACGATGTTTCCGCCGGTCAGATCATAATTATGCCGGCAGATATTCCGCATTCGGTAACTGCTGAGGAGCGTTTTAAAATGCTGCTGATAATGATAAGAAATTAACGCAAAAATCAAAATTAAAGATTCGGTCTGCCACGGGCGAATTTTGCTACGCTCAACCCTGTTGGCCGAGGTTTATTTACTGAAAATAATATAACTTCTTATCTGAATAATTGAAAGGGGAGATTTATGTTTTGCTATCAATGCGAACAGACAGCGGGCGGCACCGGGTGTACTAAAATTGGGGTTTGCGGGAAAAACGAGGATATTC
>DAOVIC010000187.1 GCA_030671565.1 Anaerohalosphaeraceae bacterium | reverse complement strand
GCCCGATTTAGCCTGTGCCTCGATCTGGCTAAGATAAGCAAGGGTACGTTCGAGTTTATCGGTAAGATTTTTCAGCCTGAGCATGGTTTTTACGCGGGTGATAAGCTCCCACTTATTGACAGGCTTACTCAAGAAATCGTCCGTTCCCGAATCTATCGCCCTTTCGATATCTGCAAGTTCGCTAAGCGCAGTTACCATTATAACGGGGATGTGAGCTGTCTGTGTGTCGCCCTTTAGACGTCGGCAAACTTCAAAGCCGCTCATTTTCGGCATCATAACGTCCAAAAGCACCAGATCGGGCATTTTTTCCTTAACTATTTCCAGCGCCTCAACACCGGTACTTGCTGCGATCGTATCGCACCGAAGATCCTCAAGATAGGCGACCAGCAGTTCGAGATTCTGTTCGTTATCGTCAACAACCAGGACGGTAGAATTCATTATGTCATTATTTTCTTCTGTCATATGCGTATTTTCTCCATAAAAAGCTTTATGATTGTAGTTTAGCTTTGCGTCTATGTCAAACGACAAATTTTCTGATGCGGCAGCGAAAAGCTAACGTGCACCGTTTTCTTCGAGAAACTGCCGAATTTGGGGCCTAAGATAGACAAGCTCTATGTTGGCAATTTCTTTGATGGCGTTGGCACAGATGGCAGCCATTTGGCGTGTTGGACATTGCGTGTCGACAAAAAAGACCAACGAACCCTTTATCTTGCATAGTCCGCCACCTCCCCCACCCATCGGGCCGGTACGTATAGTAACGCCCTCATGGGTCAAAACTGCTATCAGTTCCTCTAAAATGGCCTGCGATTCCATCGTTTCAAGAAAAACTGCCCTTATGGTCGATATTAACTATACCCATAGCGGTATATACTGCACGTCTTCGATGCTACGGCGCAGACGGCGGTATTGCAAAAGTTTTTTTTGTGCAGAAGACAACTATTTTTTTGGGAGTGCATCAATGGCATCATTGCTCGATAAAAGACGTTCAATGCATTTTCGCCTTGAAGAACAACAGAATCACAACGATCAATTAACCGATCAGCTTGAAAAACTGCAGTCGCTTGCAAATCTTGGGCTGGTTTCGGCGATGATAGCCCATGAGATGAATAATATACTGACCCCGATTGGAAATTATGCAAAACTTGCGTTAAGCCACCCCGACGATACCCCCCTTGCGGAAAAAGCACTTTCAAAAGCAGCGGCAAATTGCTCCCGTGCCGGCAAAATTCTTGAAAGCATGTTGGCGATGGCCGGGACAAAACGTATGCCCGCCGAGAAACACGCGGTAAAAAGCATGGTCGACGAAGTGTTTGTACTGCTGGCGCGAGATTTTGGAAAGGACCGGATTACCATAAATATCGATCTTAAGGATGAAGTTGCTGTCTGCTGCGAAAAAATAAGTTTTCAGCAGGCACTGATGAACCTGATATTAAACGCACGCGAAGCGATACTTGAGAAAAATGCCGGCCCGGGCAGAATCGATATTCGTGCCCGCAAAGATGCCAATTCGGTTCGTATCGAAGTGCAGGATAACGGTTGTGGAATTCGGCAAGAAGATCGGGACAGAATATTTGAGCCTTTCTTTACGAGCAAAGAATCAAAACTGCAGTCGAGTAACGCTGGTGCCGGGCTGGGACTTGCATTTTGTAAACGAGTGATCGAATCTCTGGACGGCTGTCTTTACGCAAAGTCTACAGAAGGTCAAGGTACGACATTTGAGATCGTCCTAAACGCCGGCAATTAGCAAGAGAACAAGGAGGTTTTCAAGTGCCGTTTTTCTGGGAAGTTTCCTGGCAGATATTGTTGATGGTCATACTCCTTGTGACCAGCGGTGTCTTCTCCGGCGCCGAGACGGCATTTTCGAACATATCGAGGCGACAGGCAGGAATGCTTGCCGAATCAGGGGGAAAATTTCAAAAGCTTGCGGTAACGCTGCTTGCTTGTCCGCGCCCATTGCTAAGCAGCCTTCTTTTCGGCAACATGGCGGTAAATGTTCTGTTTTTCGCGATGGCCAGTGTTGTCTCATTAAAATTCGGAAATCATTTCTCCGCCACGTCGGGCGCGGCATCTGCATCCATAGCTTTCCTGATGCTGGTGATGTTTGGAGAGATGCTGCCAAAATCGCTTGCATATGCGCACTCGCCGGGTTTCTGCACCGCGGTCTCTCCGTTCTGTTACGTTTGTATGCGTCTCTTTTCGCGCCTGTTGATTTTTTTCGACCTGATAGTAGTAAGACCGGCCGTGCGGCTGCTCACCGGTACGTCGTCTGCACTTAAGGCAACAGAAACTGTAACGGCAAACCAGCTTATATCCCTGCTGGACCTTTCACGGCAACGAGGACTGATAAGCAACGACGAGAACCAGCTGCTGGCCGAAGTTGTTGAACTGGGTTTGCTGAAAGTACGGCACGTAGTACGCCCGAGAGTCGATATGATTGCCTGCGAAATATCCTCCAGCCCTGATACGGCAAGAAATATCATGGCAGAAAACGGGCTGACAAAGATCGCTGTCTACAGCAAGCAGATAGACAATATCGCAGGACTGGTAAACTTAAGAGACTTACTGCTCGATCCGCAGGGACGGTTAAAAAAACTTGTCAAACCCGTCGAATTCGTACCCGAGCAGAAAAG
>DAOVIC010000155.1 GCA_030671565.1 Anaerohalosphaeraceae bacterium | reverse complement strand
GGGAAACTTTATGAACAGGCCGCGGTTTCGTCCAAAGCGTTCGAGATCGGTATAGCTTTGACGGTAGAGGTTCTCGCTCATTTTTTCGACCTGGAAATCTGTCATGTAGCTAAGTCCGCGGCTGAGTGTGCATTTGTGAGTCTTTTGTCCGCGGAACTGGAATTTTTCTACTAACCCTCTTTTCGGAAGGAGTTGGCCAGGAAAGCTGATAAGCTCGGTGAGGCACATGTTGCCGACGAAGACACTGATTACGTGCGAACATCCGGTTGCCCAGATGGTTGCTTCGTACCTGCTGGTTTTGAGTTTTCTCTCGGCGTAGATGTTGAAGAGCTCCGGGTGAACGGATCTCTGGTAAAGAGAAAACGCCAAATCGCTTATTGCCAGGTCTGTCTTCGGTCTGTCCATTTGTTGCCCCTCATCTTTGTGTTTGACAGTCCTTAATAACTGTCGATGTTCATAACGGTCAGTTTTCTAAATTCGACTATGGTATTATACCAAAAACGGGAGGTGTGGTTCAAGTGCATTATCAGTATTGATAAGCCGTTTTCCAGGGCTTATCGGACGATTATCTTGCAAGTATGTACAGATAAACGGTTAATGGGTGCTAAAAAAGTTGTTAAAAATTTTGCGTTTGCGGGTTTTTTTCTAGCTTGGGGGGGGGGATATCAGGACATTTGTAAGTACGGCAATGAGGTTATGAAAGATGTGCGTACCTGCGGCAATCGCAAAGCCTCTTGAAGCGAAAATTGCCGCCAGGTATATTCCGGCGAGAGTTCTAAAGAGGAACTTTACGAGCGAGAAATTTTCTCCGAGCTGTATTGCTCCGTATATATAGAAGATGTGGTGGTGTAAGCTGAATAGTACCGCCGATGCCATGACGGAGATGACTATGGCGCTTATGGGACTTACGTTCAGGAAGTCCTGCAGGATCATCATGAAGATGCAGATAAGTATCAGCCTGAAGACGAATTCTTCATAGATCCCTGCGCCGATGCCCGTGATGATGGTGACGACGAGGTCGGCAGGTTGATTTTCGATGGAGTTTATGGGAGCAGCGAGCCAATCTGCGCCGGCGGTGGCAGAGCATATAATAGCTTGCAGAGAACTTGCGATCGAGGCGTTTTCCGGCGGTGCCGCGGGAGTGCGATTCATGGCTAGCGACAGTGCGATCAGGGGCAGTGCAAGCAGGATACATTCGATGGTCATAGGGAGGAAATCTTTTACGTAGACCTTCCACTTCGTTCTTGAAGTTATCTGTAAAGCAAGGAGTATCAGGACCACGACTAAAGGAGTAACGAATAATGCCGCCCTCGGTGTGAAGCTTAGGTACTGGACGAGCACGTTTTGTATCCATGCGAATGAGACGACTCTTACGTTTTTTGTGGTCAGAGCTATTATCTCTGATTTGATCAGTATAAGGCCCAGTTCGTAAATTATGAGAAATCCGAGGAGGTATGTGATGGCGTAGATCGGTCGTCTGGTCCGGTCGAAGTATGAGTCGGGCTTAAATGTTAATAGTTGACTTGAGATGTCAGTGGAATTATCTTCCATGTATTAGTTCTTAGTTTAGACTTCCAGTTTGTATTTTATGAGGGTAGTATGATTTTTTGCGATTGTAAAGTAAAAAGATGTATTGTTTGAGGGTGCGGTATGGTTGGTGAACGGCTGATGGAGATTTACGGATTGCTTTTTTCCCGTTATGGACGCCAGCAGTGGTGGCCCGGAGATGGGCGTTTTGAGATGATAGCAGGTGCGATTCTGGTCCAGAATACCAACTGGGGCAATACGGAGATGGCGATCGAGAACCTTAAGGAGGCTGGGTGTCTTGATGCGGGGAAAGTTTTCGAGATGGAGACGGCGGAATTAGCGGAATTGATCCGGCCTGCGGGATATTATAATGTTAAGGCTGGCAGGCTTAAGAATTTTGTCAGGTGGCTTTTTGAAAATTATGACGGCGAACTTTCGCGGCTTGAGGGATTAGATTCCTGCTCGCTTCGTGAAGAACTTTTGGGGGTCAAGGGTGTCGGGCGCGAAACGGCGGACAGCATATTGCTTTATGCGTTTGAGAGACCGGTGTTCGTTGTTGACAGCTATACTTGCCGGGTGCTTTTTCGTCACAGGCTGATCGATGCCGAGGCGGGGTATGAACAGGTACGGGAATTTTTCGAGGGCAACCTTGCCGCCGATGCTGCGCTCTTTAACGAATTTCATGCGTTGTTCGTACGTGTGGGTAAGGAGCATTGCAAGGTTAAGGCCAGATGTCAGGGGTGTCCGTTGGAATGCCTGGAGCATGAAGTCGAGATGGAGTACTGACGAAGCTGCTGGTTGCCTGGGGGCGGTTAGTTTTTAGCCTTTTCGGTTTTTCCCGGAGTCCGCTTAATTCCTTGTTTTGCTTTCTCGGCTGCTTTTATTGCAGCTTCAGCTTTGATCTTTTCCTGTTTAAGTTTTTCTTTGGCAGCCTTGGCTTGGGCTTTTATCCGGTTTGCCGCCGCTACAGCCTCTCTTGCCTGTGCCTTTGCTTTTTTGGCCTCGGCCTCTATCTTATCCGCTTCAAGCTTTTGAGCTTCGGCCTTTGTTTTGAGTCGAATTATTTCGGCCTCGGCCCTGGCTTTGTCAGTCTCTGTTCTGTCAATCTCTTCTTCAAGCAAGGTAGTATAATTCTCCGACAAAAAGGGGTCTGTTAAAAAGTCCGTCAGCCCCTCATCGTATTGCAGGTCACTATGTTTATTAGCAAGCTCTGTCTTAATTTCTTCATAGTCCTGACCGCCTGAAGAAATGCTCGGCGTAAGGATAAATATGATCTCTGTTGCCTTTTCTTCAAAATCTTTACTCGAGAAAAAAACGCCAAAAACCGGAATGTCCTTAAAGAACGGAATGCCTCTGACGACGGAACGCTTTTCAGATTTTCGCATTCCGCCGATAACCAGGCTTTTGCCGGGTTCTATTCGATTTTCTTCAATATTTATAGAACGTTCTGTGATAATAGCTGTTTGCGTAACGCCTTCCGGTTTAGACCGTGAACCGATTTTTATCGCTGTTTTAAGACCTATAGAACCATCTGAATACACAAAAGGCGTTACAGACAGCGTATCTTCGACCCACATATATTTAGTTATGTTATATGCCTCGCTGTTCGCGGTACCGGCCTTTATTTCCTGGTAAGAAGAGTAGTCTTTTATCGTAATGCTGGCTCTTTTTCCGTTTACCGTTTCGAGCGTAGGGTTTAAAAGAATTTTCAGATACCCCTTCGATTCGAGAACGTCTACAATTGTTCGCACCTGATGGCCGGCAACGCCCTGATCGATCCAATGTCCGAAATCCAATCCAAATGTGCCCCTCTCGGATTCTCGAAGAGCTGCACCGGGAAATGCCGGATCAAGACTTGTTAAAATGTCACTGGTGAATTCACCCTTATCTTCTCCAAGCGTAACACCTTCTCCCAGAAAATTTTCGATAAATATCGAAGTTTCCCAGTCCATAGTGATATCTCCGAACCTCTCAAGGATGAGGCAATCGATATTGACCTGGACGGGCGGAACATCAATCAGTTTCAAATAGTCAACGGCCACATCGGCTCCCTCATTGTCCGGGCAGTAAACAACCAGTTGATTGGTCGAAGCGGTCGGAACAACGTTATAACCAAGCTGCTGGGTCAGCAGGAGGGCAAGGTCAGCGGCTGGATGATGCCGTGCGAAGTACAAAAGCTTAACACCGCCTGCTATATCGATCCTGACTGGAGGACGCTGATAAAGCTCCGGTAATGGATTTTTGAGGTTTGGGTTTTCTTTGATCTGTCCGAGCTCTTTGAGAATTTCCTGTGCTTGAAGTTCGGTGGGTTTTTCAGCAAAAAAATCACCGCACCCGCCAATGCAGCACGCAAGGCATAACAACAGCCCGC
>DAOVIC010000033.1 GCA_030671565.1 Anaerohalosphaeraceae bacterium | reverse complement strand
TGGTTTGTATGCTGGCGCTCCGTTTGGCCCTCCTACAGCTGGTACAATGGCAACAATAACTTTCACCGCAACCGGTAATACAACTATTGATGCTGTTGCCGGTAGCTTTGATGGTGCTGCTGCTGTTGTTGGCCCAGAAGATGTTTATGGTGTCGTAAATTTTGTCCCAGAACCAATGACAATGGCTCTGCTCGGTCTTGGCGGTCTGTTCCTGCGTCGTCGTCGCTAAGATATCAGAAAACTCTGGCTGCATTAGAGTTTTGATGTACAATAGAGGGGGCAAGCGTAAAGCGTGCCCCTTTTTTCATAAAAAATGGGGTGGAAGGTCGGTCACAGAAAAAGTTTTCAAAAGCAAGGGTTTTTCCTTGCATTTCACAGGCTTGGTTGGTAAAATAAAGGAGTATTAAAAGCTGTGTTTTATTGAGAACCAATCTAGGTTAAAAGTTGTATTTTCTGCTACTTCGTGGCCTGGTCTTTTAAAAAGCAGGTCGTTCAGAGATTAATAAGAAAAGAAAGGGGTTTCACGATGAAAAAGTTGTTGGTTTTGGCATTAGTACTGGGGATCGTTTCAATTGCATCTGCAGATGTTTCAATGAATGTTTTGGTCAATGGTAGCGCTGCCACTACTGCTATCGTAGGTGACATAGTCAGTATTGTTATAGGTAATACCACGCCGGAGACTTTTTATGGTGGTTTCTCTGATCTGATTATTGACGTAACCGCTGGTTCTTATCAGGATGTTGTGTTTAATCCAGATGGTCTTTATACTGGCGCTCCTTTCTATGAGGATGGCTGGGATAATCTCCTCCCACCAGTAGGTATATTGACTGCTGACGCAGAAGGTTTTGCTCTTCGCTTGGCTGGTTTGTATGCTGCTTCTCCGTTTGGTCCTCCTACAGCCGGTGATATGGCAACAATATCTTTTGTTGTAACTGCAACAACAACTATCGATGTAGTTTCAGGCGGCTTTGATGGGTCTGACGCTGTTGTTGGTGACGGCGATGATTATGGCGTTGCAACTATTACCGTTATCCCAGAGCCGATGACTATGGCTTTGCTCGGTCTCGGTGGCCTGTTCCTCCGTCGTCGTAAATAATTATGACTTTGGTTTGAACATAAGCACTTAAGCTTAGACAAAATAATAAAAGAAGCAAGCCTTAGGGTTTGCTTCTTTTTTTTGCGCTTACATAAAGCGGCCTTATCTGGTCGTCTCTTTTTTATGATCAATAGCTATAATAAGCAGTCCCCTTTGAATCAGTTCCGGGCCAATCTAATCTTATTTCACCTGTCGAAGCTTTGTATATCCAGCCATGGTTACCTTTTGCTTCCGGAAAATTACCCGTATCAATTGTTAAAGTACTATGCCGGTTATTAAACGGGTTTTTAGGGTAATCGTTCATATAAGGGCCATAAATAAAGTTTCCAGTTGGTGTTTTTGAATTCGTTAGGGCCCCATTAATGTCGGAGCAATATGTAAAATGCAGTAAGATCATTCCCTCCGGCCCAAGAACTCCATTAGAATATCCCGGGGTCAAGCCTTTGTGCTGAATTTTAAAAAGCCCTATTTGCCCCCTTGCCATCTGAAGGGTTTCTTTAGCAGCGGCTTCTTTTGCTTTAGTGGTATGTCCATGAAATTCGGGCATGATGATCGCTGCCATTATCCCGAGGATAGAGACCACGATCAGTATTTCTATCAGGGTAAAACCTTTCTGTTTGACCATTGGATCCATATCAAAACCATGAATGCTCATTAAACTTTGCGCATATACACCGCTCTTCCGGATATCGTCCAATTGGCAAGCCCGCTTAGTCAAAAAACACCCTAAGCAAACACAAAACACCCCCGAAAACACAAAAAACCCCCGCTAATGACACTGATACCATTAAAAACCCGGCTATAAGCAAATATATAGCCGGGTATATTTGAGAAGCCCCCTGAATATTATAGGACGTTATTCCGCAGGCTTTTTGGTTGCTTCTTTCTGCAGACGTTCAGCATTTTCCCTTTGTAACTTACGAAGATCCTTTAAACCCTTGCGGATATTCTCTTCTTGCGCAGGGGTACGAATGCGAGCTTTTATCAGCTTGGCATTTTCCTGCTTGAGAGCCTTGTTTTCCTTGTCCAATTCCTCATTAGACGTCATGGTTTCTATAAGAGCCATCCCATAGCCATGCTCAGCAAGTTTAAGCTTGGCTATCTCTGCCTCATTAGCATCCAGCTTTTCCTGCAATTCTGCCGCATTCTGCTTGCATTCGGCCAGCTTTTTTTCCGCTTCGCATCCTGTCAATACACACGTAACAGAGACGACAGCCACGAGGATCATCAAATTAGTAAAGATTGACTTCATTAGTTTTCTCCAATATTAGTTTTCAATATCAAATATTCACGTACTCAAACTGGCCGATCGGTCAGTTTGAGTTACTTAAACATCCTCATAGCTTATAGAACTGTATAATAAAATTCAATAAAAACCTGCCGCTTGCCCATACTTTCTCAACCAGATACCCCTTCTTCCGCTAAAAACCCCTTTTAGCCATTCGAACCCATTTCCAGAAAAAATTCGCAACATCCCTTTCTTTTTGTATAATGACCTATGTTCAGAAAGGTTCGGTTCACAAATATAATATGGATCCCGCCTGTTCCGGGATCGCCGAGTTTGTTGAGCAGATTATTGGAGTACAGATGTCAATGGAAAAGACCAAAGAACGCCGATTAAGGCTTATTGTTGCGATTGTACTGGCGGCTTTAATATTCACCGGATGTGAAAAGCCCGAGCGATTTGTGAAGAAAAGCTATGACAGGCCGGCTCCGACGGCAAAACCTCGCCCGCAATCGCAAAATGTGACGACATCTAAAGGCGGTATGACAATTTCAGTTGCCGGCGAAACCATTACAGCCAATGATATCCTCTCTTCCGCAGGGCTATTGGATTATCTAAGACCAATGGCCGCAAGCGGAGACCCTGCCTCTTTCCGTGAGCAAAGTTATGACACTATCTCCTATATGGTATCGGAGCAGATCAAGGACATACTCCTCTGCCACGTCGCCCGGAAAAACGCACCGGCAAACATAGACGAAACTCTCGACAAAGCCGTTGAAAAAGAGGTAAACAGGTACGCCGCAGCATTCGCAAGTAATTACGAAGCCCTCAAAGACATAAAGGAAAAGGGCTTTGATGGTTGGGATAGTTTTCGCGATTACAAGAAAAAGGTTTTTTTGAAGCAGTCTTATTTAGCAACAAAAATTAAAACCGATGAAACGGTTTCGCGAAACGAAATACTCCAGCGTTACAGCGAACTAAAGGCCCTCCAGGATGCATACTTCGACAGGGGATCGATAAGTCAACATCCCGAAATGAGCAGAATTCTCAATGCCCTGAAATCGCAGTACAAAAAGGCTGACCAGGAAACACGCTTTCGCCTGATTGAGATTCGTCCGGCCCAACTCGACAAAAGCCAGGTAGGTGCATCAAAGGGAGAAAGCCCTTACCAGGCCGCGATGCGCATTGCACAAAACCTGCGAAGCCGAATAGATGCCGGCGATGATTTCGCCCAGATCGCCGCTGGCTTTCATGGACCATATAAAGATGGCATTGACTTTTACACGCCGGGCGGTTTAATGTCGCCTTACGATATATTGGAAGCTCAAGCCCGTATGGCAAAAGCCGGAGAAGTTATTGGCCCTATCGATGCCGAAGATAGAATATTTATTATGAAGATCGAATCGAGGCACGATGCCGGTGTCGTGGAACTTGAAAATATCCAGAACCTCCTTGAGCTTCAGATAAGGCTGGAGCGGCAATTTGCTCAGTATGAAAAGATATACCGCCAATTGGCAACCGCTGCCGCCATCACCGACAACGAAAGATTTATCGATGCCTGCATAGACATTGCATTCAGGCAGCTAAGACCCGAATAGAAAAACAAACGGCTAACGACTAAAAACGAATGACTAAGTTATGAAAATTGTAGCACATGGTATTGATCTTGTAGATTTTCCAAGGATTGAAAATCTCATCGAAAGGCACAGCGAGAGGTTCCTGGATCGTGTTTTTACCCAACGCGAGCAAAACGATGCTGCCGCGGTAAAGAACACCACAGAAAAACTTGCCGGAAGATTTGCCGCAAAGGAAGCGGTTCTAAAACTCCTCGGAACAGGCTGGCGCGGCAAGATAGCATGGACCGACATCGAGGTCGTCAACAATCCCCTGGGCCAGCCCGTCGTCGAGATCACAGGTGAAGTAAAGAACATCGCCCAGCAGTCCGGGATCGAACAGATCACATTGAGCATAACTCACACGGCCAACTTTGCCATCGCCTCCGTTGTTGCCTTGCGTGAAGTCTGATGAATAGCACCAACTATGATTGTATCGTTGTCGGTGCCGGTCACGCCGGAGCAGAAGCAGCACACGCCGCCGCCACACTCTCCGCCAAAACCCTGCTTATCACGATGAGCTGCGAAACCATTGCAAAAATGAGCTGCAATCCCGCCATCGGAGGTCTCGCAAAAGGCCAGATAGTCCGCGAGATAGATGCCCTCGGCGGGATCATGGCAAAGGCGATCGACGCCACCGGAATACAGTTTCGCCTCTTAAACAGTTCAAAAGGCCCCGCAGTCCGAGGCCCCCGCGCACAAGCCGATAAATACAAGTACAAGGATTACGTCCGCAAAACACTCGAACAAACTGAAAACCTCACCATCGTCGAAGGCCAAGTCGCTGAAGTACTGGTTGAAAACACAAAAGTAAAAGGTGTCCGTTTAAGCTCAGGCGTAACTTTCAACGCCCCAACCGTCATAATTACCGCTGGAACATTTCTAACCGGCGTCATGCATATGGGAGAAAAGCAATGGCAGGGGGGTAGGATCGATGAGCCTGCCAGCAACGAATTAAGCAAAAGCCTCAAAGCCCTTGGCCTTAAAATGGGCAGGCTCAAAACCGGTACTCCCGCCAGGCTGGACGCTTCAACTGTTGATCTTGATAAACTTGAAATTCAACCTGGCGACGATGAACCCAAGCCGTTCTCCTTTATGACCGACAAGATCGACCGCAAACAGATACCATGCTGGATCACACATACAAACGAAAAAATACACAAACTCCTTCGAGACAATCTTCACCTGGCCCCGATGTATACAGGCCAGATTGAATCGACAGGTCCTAGATATTGCCCCAGCATCGAAACAAAGATCGTAAGATTTGCCGACAAAACCCGCCACCTTGTCCACCTTGAACCAGAAGACGAGGCAATCTCAACGATCTACTGTAACGGCATAAGCACCTCATTTCCCGCCGATGTTCAGGATGAAATGATCCGCCTTTTACCCGGAACAGAAAACGCCAGGATCACCTGTTACGCTTACGCCATCGAATACGATTACTGCCCGGCTTCGCAGTTAAGGCCCAATCTCGAAACCCGAAAATTTGAAGGACTTTTCCTTGCAGGTCAGATCAACGGCACAAGCGGTTACGAAGAAGCAGCAGGTCAGGGACTTATCGCCGGCATAAATGCTGTACTGAAATTATCCGGCAGTGACCCACTCGTCCTCGCTCGAGACGAAGCCTACATAGGCGTACTAATCGATGACCTCCTGACAAAGCACATTGACGAACCATACCGAATGTTCACCTCACGTGCCGAGTACCGCCTCACTCTGCGCAGCGACAATGCCGACAGAAGACTAACCCCAATAGGCCGCCGAATAGGTATGGTTGATGACAAACGCTGGAAACGATTCAACAGCAAGATCGAAAAAATTGCCAGCCTTGAAAAATATCTAAAGAGCACACGAGATGCGGGACTTACCATGTGGCACCAGCTAAAGCAGACCTCCAACCCCCTTGCAGATAATCTAGCTGACGATAAAACTATAAAAGAGATGCAGCTTCCCCCGGACGTACTGGAAGCTGCGGTGATCGAAGCTCGCTACGAAGGATACCTCAAGCGGCAGGTCAGGCAGATCGAAAGTTTCAGAAAACTGGAAAATATCAAACTGCCCGAAAATATCGACTACAACGCGATAAAACATCTCAGCAACGAGGCAAAGGCCAAACTCTCCGAATTCAGACCCGCCACCTTAGCACAAGCTGTGCGAATAGGCGGAATAACCCCAGCCGACATAAACGTAATACAGGTAGAACTGCAAAAAACCCATAAATCCTAAATTAATGCTTCCAGACTCGAAAAAAATTGATTAACTTCGTTGCAACAGCGGCATTTTGGTTCTGTCAATTTTGCCTGAAAACGGATACAATAACATGAACAAATTGGACGATATGAAAGATAAGCCTGTTTTGAAAAGGGATCGATATGAACGTACTATTAGTTGGTAATGGCGGAAGAGAACACGCTATTGCATGGAAACTTTCGCAATCAAAGAAACTGGACAAGCTCTTTATCGCACCGGGCAACCCCGGCACAGCTCTGCACGGAAAAAATGTCGACATTAGCGTCGACGATATAAAAGGCCTGGTGGAATTCGCAAAAAACAACGACGTAGAGCTGGCGATCATAGGCCCCGAAGATCCCCTCGCCGCCGGTGCCGTAGACTCATTTGAATCTGCAGGCATAAAGGCCTTCGGACCGAGTGGTCCCGCCGCTCAACTGGAAGCCGACAAGGCCTTCGCCAAAGAGATCATGAGAGCCAATTCCGTACCAACCGCAGAGAGCAGAATATTTACCAGTTTTGAAGACGCAAAAGCATACATCGCAAGCCGCGACGAAGCTGTCGTAGTAAAAGCTGCAGGCCTGGCCAAAGGCAAGGGCGTTTTCGTCTGTGACGAGCCTTCCGAAGCAATAATCGCAACCGAAAAAATAATGTGCGATGAAATGTTTGGCGATGCAGGCGCAACTGTCATTGTTGAAGAAAAGCTGCTCGGCGAAGAGGCTTCTATTTTGGCTTTTGTCGACGGCAGAAGTATTTACGTCATGGAAAGTTCTCAGGACCATAAGCCGATCGGCGAAGGCGACACCGGACCAAATACCGGTGGAATGGGAGCGTACAGCCCGGCACCTGTTGTTACCGATGCCTTGATGGACCATATCGTTGCCGATGTGCTCGTCCCCACGGTAGACGGAATGAACCGCAATGGGACGGCCTACAAGGGAATACTGTACGCAGGCATCATGGTAACCAAAGGCGGACCGAGAACACTGGAGTTCAACGTCAGATTCGGAGACCCCGAAACTCAGCCCATACTCATGCGGCTAAAGAGCGACCTGCTCGACGTCATGCTCGCAGTCTGCGAAGGTCGTCTTGACAAAATTTCACTGGAATGGGACACACGTCCCGCAGTCTGCGTCGTCGTTGCGTCCGGAGGATACCCGGGCGATTACGAAAAGGGAAAAGTAATTACAGGGCTTGAAGATGCGGCAAAGCTCAAAGACGTGATGGTTTTCCATGCCGGAACTGCCGAAGAAGACGGAAGCATCGTCACCGCTGGCGGCCGGGTTCTCGGAGTGACCGCGTTAGGCGATAATGTCGCAGACGCAAAAGCAAAAGCTTATCAGGCAGTCGACACGATATCATTTGAAGGTGCGTATTGCAGACGCGATATCGCAGACAAAGCTATTAACAGGTAAACCTTATTATTATACTGATCACGATTGAAAATTCCCGTTTTGTTCGCGGTAACTTGATTGTTAACAAATAGTTACCATTTTACTCGCGTCCATTTACTACCCTTAAGGGTATACTATGTTATTGTCAGCTATCAAACGGTTATTGCCAGCTATCAAACGAGTACGTCATCTCAGGAAAAAGGCCCTGCCTTGCCTCAAGGTAGTTGCCCTTGTCCTGCTTGTGATATGGGGGATCTACGAACTTGTCGGAAACAAGATCCTAAAGCCTCTTGCACGCAGGCAGATCGAGCAATTCACAGGTGCGCAGGTCACTATCGGAGATATCAAATTTCAACTCAACGGTATTGTCCTGGTCAAGGACCTTCAGATCGGATCCTGTCTGGATGAATCGGATGCGGGCACGATCATTGAGGCACGTAAAGTTGAGGCCGTTTTCTCACGAACAAGCTTTTTCAAGTTTAATCCCCAACTAAAGAGTCTTACGGTAAAAGATTTTACGATCAATGTTCAATATGATACGGAGCAAAAGAACTGGAATTTTTCTGCATTGAAAATGCAGGATTCGAAAGCACACCAAAGTTCCTTGCCGACACTCCGTCTGGATCGAGGCAGGATAAAGTTTTTTAACAAAATACAAAACGAATCAAAAGAAATTTGCACAGTACCTGTTTTCCTCGGCTTTATCGCCCAGGTGGGCGAAAATAATGCTCATGGATTTTCGATACAGACTCACGAAGAAAATGAACCAGGCTATAGCCGAATAGGAGGAAGCTGGATCAGGGGCCAACGGTCAACCGTAACATTAACTGGCGAGCAAATCTCCTCTGCCACGTTTCCTGTCCTGGGAAATGCGTGGGACATGACCGATGTTGCAATAAATATCGCCTATGACGAAGACACGATACGTATCGAAAAACTTACTGGCAAGGTCGGACAGGATGCCGACATATTGATCAACGCAAGTGTAAAGAATTACCGCAATAACCCAGAGTACGAAATCCAGGCAAGTCTCCGGAACATGATACTAAGTGCCGAACCGAGACCAAATTCATTGGTATATAACGGCGGGGCACTCGAGAAATTAGGACCAAAATTAAGAGCGTTTCTCCAGCTTTACCAACCTGAAGGAGTAGGCGACCTGTCCTTTAAGGCCGCCGGAAGTTTGGACAACCTTCACCAGAGTAAATGGTCCGCAAACGTAACATGCAAAGACATCTCTATCCTATACACCAGGTTTCCATACCTCTTAACAAATATGACAGGAAAGCTCAGGCTCGATGAAACAGACATCTTCCTCGATAACCTCGAATGCAGGCATGGCAATGTCGATCTCCAGATAAACGGCCATTCAAAAAGCACCGACAAGGGAATCGGGTTTGACATGACAGTCACCAGTGACAACATGAGCCTCGACGAAGACCTCTACAAAGCAATGAATACAAAGCAGCAGCTCATCTGGTTTACATTTACTCCAAGCGGGATCGCAAAAATTAATTACAGAATGTGGCGCCAGCCCGGAGAAGAAAAAGACACCTACCTCACGGTTGACTTTGTAGATGCCAAAGCAATGTACCAGCATTTTCCATACCCGCTTGAAAATCTTAAAGGAAATATCACAGTTAAGCCGGGTATCTTTACGATTAACAAACTCAGCTCGAACCACCAAAGCGGTTGCATCGAATTGAACGGTCAGGTTACGGAAACGAATTCTGAAAGACCCCAATTCAATATCATAATAGATGCAAATGACATCCCTCTGGATTCGCGTCTGATGGCCGCACTTCCCGCGCGCCAACGCCGGTTTTACGAGTATTTCAGTCTGGACGCAACAACTGATGTAAGAATAAAAGTATTTCCCAACCAGGTAGGAAAAAGGCTTGTCGAGTACATAGCTTCGGTTAATATCCAGGACGCCTCGCTAACATACGAAAAATTCCCATTACCATTGACCGGCGTTACAGTTGATGCGGTTCTTACGCCGGATGTCACAATATTACGCAAATTTGTCGGACGCAATGGCAACTGCGAGATACAGGTTTCAGGAAAGATATGGCCCGACACGGACACAAAGCTGGATCCTGCTTACTGTTTATCTGTCGAAGCAAAGGAACTCGAGCTAAAGCAAAATTGGCTCGATGCGCTGCCCCCACAGGCACTGAAGATCGTTTCCAATCTGCAACCGACCGGAACTATTAACGCGTACGCAACCCTCAGCGCAAAATCCAGAGAGGACTGTTCGGAAAATAACATTGTCATTGACTGCATCTCAGTAGATCTGAATCCAAAGGCATTTGCGTTCCCAATAAAAAATGTTACGGGCAAAGTTGTCATAACAGAAGAAAACGTCATTTTGGAAAATCTCAAAAGTCAAAACAAAATCGCCTCTGACCCCAATAACATCGAAAGCATAGCCCTCAATGGAGTGATCGCACGCAATTCCAATGACACTTACAGTGGAGAATTGACCGCAAAAGCAGCGAACATACTTATCGACGATAGATTTAAAAAGGCAATACCCGAAGACAACATGTTCTCCCGCAATAATTATACACCACAGGGATATGCGGATATCGATATAGAAAAATTAAAGTTTTACACAGACAGCAGCAATAGCAAATGGGTAGATGTGACCGGCAACCTTGCTCTCAGAAAATTTGCTTCGGGAAACGCAGGCGTTCTAAAGGACCTCGATGCAACTGTCTCTGTCAGAACCCTCTATAAGATCGGCCACGGTCTTATGCTAGGCCAGGGAAACCTGCAAGCAGAACATCTCACCCTCATAGACCGTTCGATAAATGACTTAAGGGCAGATTTTACATACGACCCAGCCAATGGAACATTTTTCAGTAATGGTTTTCTCGCTGATACTTATGGCGGAAGGATAATCGGTGATTGCCAGCTTACTCCATTATCTGGTCAGGGCATAGCCTACAAACTGGAATCATCATTCTGCAACGTCGATCTAAATGACATTGTCTCTGCTAACCGATCTGACGAACCCGAACAAAACGACTATTCGCGGGGAATTGTCGATGGTTCTCTGGGGATATCAGGGATACTAGGCAAAAAGGATTCTACGATAGGCCGAATAAGTATCGGCGTTAAAGATATGGCTTTTGCAAAGCGATCTCTGTTCGGAAAGATTGTAACTGCCATGAGATTAGACAATCCGACAGACTTTATTTTCAATGAGATCACAGCAGAGAACTACATAAAAGGAAGTACGATCGATCTGGAGAAAGTCCAGATGTTTGGCCCCTCAACTGTTTTGTTGGGCACTGGCAAGATAAATTTACAAAACAGACAGATCAATCTGGGCCTGACCGCTTATGGCAGAAAGAAAACTTCAAGTCCTTCCTTCTTTGAAACGCTTGCCAGGGGCCTTGGATCCGCTGTCATACAGGTTGAGGTTAAAGGAAATCTTGAGGACCCGGCTATCGTACCAACGACTCTGCCAGTTATAAAAAAACCGTTTGAGTTATTTGGAACGCAACTCTAAAAACAATGCCTTCTTACTTCTTCTCGCCAAGACGCTCTCTGACCTTAGCGTAAACCGAAGGAGGAATAAGCTTCCCAACATCACCGCCCAAAAGGGCTACCTCGCGAACCATTGTCGAATTAACAAACCCGTACTCTTCGCTCGTCATCACGAATACCGTCTCAATACCGGCAACAGAACGGTTGGTCATCGCCAATTGAAATTCGTATTGAACATCCGTCAGGTTACGCAAACCCCTCAGCATTACATCTACCTTTTTCTTAGCTGCAAACTTCACCGTAAGGCACTCATAGCTCTCCACCAGAATCCTTGGCATATCTTTCACAAGTTCCTCGATCATTTCAACTCGCTCATCGAGGCTGAACAACTCGTCCTTTGTCGGATTCTGTCCAACCGCAACTATAAGCTGATCGAAAAGCTTAGCACCTCGCTGGATGACATCGATGTGACCGTTCGTAATAGGATCGAAAGAACCGGGAAAAATTGCACGTACGGGTTTATGTATCATTGTTCTGTCTCTACTTAATTAAAATGAATATAAAAGTCATCACTTTTCCAGCGATTCAAGCACAACCTCTTCAAGCTCTTTCCCCATGTTCTCCACTTTAAGCTGTTTCATAAAACATTCGGCTGCATGAAAACGTCTGCCGGCGATCTTGCGAATCGACTCAAAACGAAAACTCTCCTTAAGCATCGCTTCCCAGTATCGATAGTCGATCTTCCTTTGCCAATTGTCGATCGCTTCGCTGACACTTTTACCGTGAATAACGTATCGGCGAAATTCGTTAAAAATCCCAACTGCTCCCATATCGTCAAGGCTACGCGCATCCGAAAGTATTCCCGCCTCCGGCATCTCCGTTAATTTATTGCTCGACTCTATTATGATCTTGTTGATCTTCTCGATCTTGCCGCCAGCCAATTTCCCCGTAAGCTTGTCAGCAACAACCTGTGTACTGAAATCACGAAGGTCAGTAACGTTCAGGTCCGCAAGAGCAACTCTGGCTGTCACACCTTCCGGATCTGCATAATGGACAAAACCAGAATCGGAAAAATATGCCGCACAGAGAAGACAAAACCTCTCGATCGCAAGATTAGCTTCTGCGATTTCAGGCAATTTGCAGATATGCTCGACATTTCGAACCACACGCTCAGTTCGATCCCAAAGCCAGTTATCATCCGCGCCGGTAACTGTCGAAACCTTCAAAGTCTGCTGGGCCGTTTCCCGTACTAAATCTATTTCAGGCATAACAACTCCTTTATAGGAACTCTTATACCTTCATTTTATCGCACCAGCGTCCCATTAAGTCAAGTTTTTTTACAGAACATTACACCGTTTACTTGTTGGCTCTCAAGAGAAGATAGATTGAGCCCGAATTAGGGAAATATACGACGTACAACGATTTATTTACAAATTAATGGGGCAGTACTGGCGATATGTATCGTCGCAATACCAAAACTTAACCGCTGTACAGCTACCTTCCCAAACCCCGCCGCCTTAAGTTCGCCCGCCAGATCAACATCCCTGTCCCACTTTAAAACACTGTCGACAAGATACTGATAATCTTTGCGATCGCCGCTGATAATACCGCCCACCAACGGTAGTACCCACTTAAAATACAATAGGTAGGCCCATCGCAGTACCTTGATCTGAGGCAGAGAAAACTCCAGTATACAAGCCCGGCCGCCGCTTTTTAAAATGCGTTTCATCTCACGAAGCCCTGCCCCCAACTCAGCAAAGTTCCT
>DAOVIC010000106.1 GCA_030671565.1 Anaerohalosphaeraceae bacterium | reverse complement strand
TTGTAGACGCGGTTTACCAGGTAGACAGCCATGGGCCTGATGGCAGGTCCGGAAAGGCCTCCGGTTCTGTTGGCAAGGACGGGTTTTTTTGTTTCGATGTCGATGACCATCGCGGTAAAAGTGTTGACAAGACTTAACGCGTCTGCGCCACCGTCGACGGCTGCCTGTGCTGTTACACAGATATCGGTAACCGCCGGAGTGAGTTTGACCATGAGGGGTTTTTTGGCCGATGCTTTTTTTGCAGCCTTCGTGATCTTTTCGATAAGCTTCGGATCCGTTCCAAAAGTGATGCCGCCTGCTTTTACATTGGGGCAGCTGATGTTCAGTTCGAAACCGGCGATGGCTTTTTGGTCGGCGAGGTTTTCGATAACTTCGACATAGTCATCGATCGTCTGGCCGGCGACATTTACGAAGACTGCCGTGTCGAACTGCTCGAGTACAGGTATTTTTTCGCTGACAAATCGCTTAAGCCCTATGTTGGCCAGTCCTATTGCGTTTAGCATTCCCGAGTCTGTCTCGACGATCCTTGGCGCGGGATTGCCCTTGCGAGGGGCGGCAGAAATGCTCTTCGTAATAAAACCGCCTAAGTCGTTAACGTCGAGAAAATCGCACAATTCGTCGCCGTAACCGCATGTACCCGAGGCAGTAAATACGGGGTTAGAGACCTTCAGGCCGGCGAAATCTACGCTTATTGTTGTTTCATTACTCAAATATAATATCCTTACTATTGAAGATCGGTCCGTCTTTGCAGCAAAGGCGATACACTTCTTCGCTGCCTTCGTCCTTAACCGGTACGACGCAACTTTGGCAAAGGCCTATACCGCATGCCATCATCCGTTCCATGCTTACCTGGCATTGGACGTTATGAGCGGAGGCAAGTTTCGATACGCTTGCCAGCATCGGTTCGGGCCCGCAGGTGTATATCATAACATCAGACGGGTCGGGGTTATGCTCTTTGAGCCATTTTTCGACGCAGTCTGTTACGTACCCGTGAAATCCTGCGGAACCGTCGTCGGTTGCAATATGTGATTCGACACGCAGGCGAGAAAACTCCTGCAGGAAAAGGCCTTCTTCGTTATCGATCAGCAGTGTAAACGGCAGGGCGTTGTAACTCTGTGCCCCGGCAAATGCGACTACGTGGATATCTTCGTACCCGGCCTTTAGATGGGCGGCAAGATGTTGAAGCGGGGGGGCACCCATTCCGCCTGCAACAAGCAAAGCGATTTTTTTGTCTTTCGCGATAGAAAAACCATTGCCAAGAGGCCCGATGACACTGACTTTATCCCCTTCGGCGAGGGTTGTCATTCGCAATGTTGCCGGTCCGAGGACGCAATAGAGTATTTCGACTCGCACTTTGCCATTTTCCGTGACGGTTATATCGCGAAAACTGAATGGTCTGCGAAGTATTATCTGCCGCGTGGCACGATCGGCGAGATCGTCGGCGATCTTGTCTGTGTGGGGAAGACCCAGCGTGGTCAGGTCGATCTCAAGGAATTGGCCGGGGAGGGTATCCTTAAATGCTGCTGCCGCTTTGCCGTCAAATTCGAGCGTAAGGTGGAAAAAACGCTCTGCAAGGGCATAATTGGCAAAAACCATCGCTTCGTAAACGCTTTTGGTTGTCTTCATGTTGCTCTCTAACGTAAGTGCTTGATTTAGCGTAACTTAGGTGTTTCAGTATATAAAAAAACTTCCGGAACAGTCATCCACTGCCATTCCGGAAGTATGCCACGGCAAAAAAGCCGCTATATTTCGTTATTTGTGTTCGCCAAGCCATCTGGCATCCTGAATTTAATCTGAGTATATCAATCCGCAGGGGCAATGTCAACACACCTGCAAGAAAAAGCCATAAAATGAATAAAAAATTATAAGTCATTTTGCTGTAAGTGTTTACATTAAGATATATTTACACTTAAATGCCTTGCTTGCAGGCTTTTATTGCCGCTTGCTGCACGAGATTTAAGGGGACATTGTGACGATTAGCAGCTTCTTTGCAGTCTGAATATTCCGGTTTTATTTTAACTATCTTACCATCTAATGAGGCGATCTTCATACTTATCTTACCAAATTCAGTTTCGACGGTGACGATCTGGCGCGGAAGTTTTTTTCTTTCCAGTATTTGTTTTCGAATTCCTAAAGTCATTCCTTCTTTGAAGATGATTTTTTCTATCGTTTCAATTTTTTCGGGCTGACACATTACCGACAACTTTACCGCGGGTCGATTTTGTTTCATCAGGATCGGCGTGGTGAAGACGTCCAGTGCTCCGGCATCGAGAAGTTTTTCAAAGACAAAGCCTATGCCCTCGGAAGTGACATCGTCTATGTTTGTTTCCATCAGGCATATGTGGTCCGTATCGGCATTGTCTGCGTCGATGGTTTCACCGATCGTCACCCGCAGCAGATTTGCGAAGGAGTCTGTATCGAGGGTTCCTGCGCCGTAACCGATCGAGGAAATTTTCATCGGCGGCATTGGGCCAAATGCCGATGTGATACTTGTCAGAATCGCCGCAGCGGTCGGGGTAAACAATTCTTTTTCGATCGGACCGCCTTTAAAGGGGGCATTTGCGCGTTTTAGAATTTCTATTGTTGCCGGCGCCGGTGCGGACATCATACCGTGTGCGCATTTGAAAGTCCCGCCGCCTACGGAAATCGTCGAGCAATGTACCTCGTCGATCTGTAAGGCATCCAGGGCGGTGCAGGCGGCGACAATATCTACTATCGAATCGACGGCACCTACTTCGTGGAAGTGGATCTGGTCGATGGCTTTGCCGTGTACGTATGCTTCTGCCTCTGCCAGGGTGTTAAATACTCTGGCGACCTGCTTTTTGGCGGGTTCGGATATTGCGCTTGCCGCGACGATTTCGAGTATATCCTTCAGATTGCGGTGTTTCTGTTCGGTTTTGACTATAGGGGTAAACTTTAGACCGCGCATGCCGTATCGGGTTGTTTCGGTGACTTCTATTTGCAGGCCCTGGATCGCCAGAGAATCCACCTGGTCAATCAGCCAGTCGGTGTCAACGCCGGCATCGAGCATTGCGGCGACGATCATGTCGCCTCCTGCGCCTGCAAAACAATCAAAATGTGCAATTTTCATAACTACCTCACAATACAAAACTTCTGTTGCTATTATGCACTGGTTTGGGTGCTATGCAAGGGTAAAGACGAAAGGCGGGACTTGATTTTTTTTATTTTTATGGTAAAAAATCGGCATGATCCAGCGGGTTAGACAAAAAATCGTATTTTTCATTGCCGGCATTGTTCTGCTTGTCCCGAATGTGCATGCCTCATTGGCAGGGCGTGTAAATGCAATCGTCGGGCAAAAGCAGTTCAAAAACGTTCAATTCGGTGTTCATATTGTAGATGTTGACAGCGGAAGCAGCCTTTACAAGCGAAATTCCAAAGAGGCGCTGACGCCTGCGTCTAATATGAAGATCGTTGCCAGTGCGGCTGTGCTGCGTTTCCTCGGGCCTGATTATAAGTTCACTACTGAGGTTTGTTTGCTCGGTAATACGCTCGTTGTGATCGGCGGGGGGGATCCCCTTATTGGTGACGAACAGAGCGACCTGAAATACGGGCGCAAGGCAGGCTGGTTTATCGATGCCATTATCGATGAACTTAAGGGTCGCGGCAAAACCGTTCTTGACGAGATCATCATTGACAGCACGTTTTTCGATGATGAACGGGTAAATGCCGACTGGCCGAAGGATCAGCTTAACCGATCTTATGCCTGCGAAGTGAGCGGGCTTAACTATAATCGTAATTGCGTTAAGTTTAAGGTTTTTCGAGACGGGTCGAAGGTTAGATATTCTGTTTTGCCTGCGACGGGTTACCTTAGTGTTAAAAATCAGGTGAAGACAGTGTCGTCCGGCAGCTCGGCGGTTGGAGCTTATCGAAATCACAAACCGAATTTTCTTACGCTCAAAGGGAAATGCAGAACCTCTACGACTTTTGATGTCGCCATAGAAGAACCCGCGATGTTCTTTGGGACGGTTCTTAAAGAAAAGCTTGTGTCGGCTGGTATAAAAGTTAAAGGCGGTGTCGACGAGAGATATGTCAAGAAGAACTCTCGGATGCACACGATCATGAGACATCAGACGCCGTTGTCGGATGTGCTGGCAAGGTGTAATAAAGACAGCTTAAACCTTGCCGCCGAGGCGTTGGTAAAGACGCTCTCTGCCGAGAAAACCACCGGACGTATCAATGGTGAATGGGAGCACGGTCTGTCGCTGATCGGGCTGTACATGACCAGGATCGGTGTCGATGCGGACGAATTCAAACTGGTCGACGGCAGCGGTTTGAGCAAAAATAACAAACTCAGCCCGCGTGCGATCACAACGGTTCTTATGGATATATACGCAAGCGATAATTGGCCGGTGTACAAGGATTCGCTATCGATAGGCGGGGTAGACGGCACGGGAGCAAAATATTTCGCAGAGCAAAAATACAAGGGCAGGATATTCGCCAAAAGCGGCTACATCAACAGCGTGCGTGCATATTCAGGATACATCGAGACCTCCTCGAAGCGTTACATCTTCAGCATTCTCACAAAGGGCGGGGCATCGGGTGTCAGAGGGGCGATCAACGATATAGTAAAAGCCGTGATCGACGAATCGCCGTAACACAGCCGGTATTTTCAGGGTCACCATTCGGCGAGTTCTCCTGTTAGTTCCTCTACGAGGTCCTTCATTGTTACTATGCCGACGAAACGGTCTTCTTTTTTCTGGCCATGGGATCCTCTCTTTGTTACCAATACAATTTTATGTCTACCTAATCGCATTGTGTTCATTGTGTCTATTACAGGGCTGTCCGCTGGGTAGGTTTTTATTGGTTTTACGAATTTATGGAGGTCCTGGAAATCTTCGTTTGCGTTCAGGACTTCGTATATCGATACGAAACCGATCACGCGGCTTGGCTTTTGTTCGTATACGGGGTAATTCGTATATGGACAGCGGGCAAGCATGGCGAGTACTTCCGGGCGTTTGCTTTTTACGTTTAACATTTCTACTTTAGCCGCCGGTGTCATCACAGCGGCCAGTGAGGTGGACGGCATTTTAAGCAGGCGGTTCATGATGTCGTTCTGGAGGGGACTTAGAATTCGTTCTTCGCGGCTTTCGGCTATTATCCGTCGTATCGGTGCCTTTCGTCCTGCGGTTAGCGCTTCGGTTGTATCGCCGGATACGCCTGTTATCACGGAAAACCAATTGGAGATCGCTTTCAAGAGCCACACGATACCTGTGTATGAAAAGAGCTTGTAGAATAGATATAAAAGTCCTGCGAAACGAGGCATCAGTACGTCGCTTCGATAATAATAAATATTTTTCGGTATCACTTCCGAGCATGTAAACAAAACCGGCGTCATAACCAGCGTTGCGTAAAAGGCGGCCTTTTGGCCGAAATCGGCACTTACAAAAAGCAGTGTTACCATGGCTGTCGCGGCACAGTTGACGAGGTTGTTACCGACAAGGATGGAGAAGACGACTCCCTGGCTGTCGTCCAGTACCGTCTGTAAGAGCCCGTAGAAAGGCCGCTTCTGTTCTATTCCCAGGCGAAGCTGAAACCTGCTCATTCGGTAGACACCGGTTTCCGAACCGGAAAAAAATGCTCCCAGGCCTATCAGTACAACTACACAGAATATATCTATCGCTATTGGCATTACGTGTTTGTTCCGCTCTCCGTTTTATCGATCGGTTCGAGTGAAATTATCAGGCTTTCTATGCGGCGTTTTCGCACTTTCTCCACCGTGAAGGTAAGATTTTTTAGCGTTGCGACGTCGCCCGGACTCGGTATCTTTCCCAAAAGAGCGGTCGTCAGTCCGCCTACCGTCGAGAGCCTGCTTTGGGAAGGGTCGATCCCGAAAATGCTTCCCCAGTCATGGATCGCCAGATCTCCGTCAAGACGGTACTGCATCGGTTCGATCTGCTGGACGGCTTCGGCGTGGGTGGTTTCCTCGAGAGGTCCGATCAACTCCTCCAGAATATCTTCCAGCGAGACCTGCCCGGAAATCCCGCCGTATTCGTCTACAACTATCGCAGTATCTGTCCTGCTTTCACGAAAAAATTCCAGAAGCGACTCGACGCTTTTCTGCTCGGGTACGAATTCGACGGGTTTGACAAGTTTTTTTAACCGTCCCTGCGGATCGAGCAGTAAGTCTCTTAAGTTTACCAGTCCTGCGATATTGTCTATCTGCTTGCTGTAGACAGCGATCTTTGTCAGCCCG
>DAOVIC010000111.1 GCA_030671565.1 Anaerohalosphaeraceae bacterium | reverse complement strand
TTGCTGTTCTTGTTGACAGGTAGGCGGATTCTATTACTGCCATGTTTTTCAGGTCCGATGTTTCATCGCCTAGAATGGGGTTTGAGTCAGGTTTTGTTATGCCTGCGGCGATGTTTATCAGTGTGGTTTCGATGTTTTCGAGCCTTGTTGTGTCTGATTTCGACTGTTCTATGATGGTGCCGGTGTTGTCTGCGACCGTGAAGGAATCGGCGGATGCTGTGATGCATAACTTGTCGCTGTGTATCCTTATCGACTGCTTTTGCGGGCCGAAGATCCTTGTCGCGGTCAGGTTTGCTATGAGCGTTTCGGAGAATTTAAAAGTGACGTTGATGGTGTCTTCTGTAATCGAGAGCCGCTGTTGTCTGTCCGGCGCGTGATTTGTGCTGACTGCGTATACTTGCTCCGGCAGGCCTATGTCCATGACCAGTTCGTCGATGATATGGTAACAGTTTCTAAGGAGGACTCCGCCGCCTGCCATTTCCGGGTCGTTTAGCCACCTGTCTTCGAGATCGTTAAGATAGTCGGGCAAAAAGCAAATCGCGGTTATCAAGTGAAACTGCGAAAGATCCTTATCCCGGAGGTATTCCCTTAGTTTTGTAAAGCCGGGGGCAAACCTGTTCGGTGAGATGGTCAGTAGGCGGACGTTGTTTCTTTTGGCGGTCTTTACGAAGTCGGCGGTTTGCTCAAAATTCAGTGATGGGGGTACGATTTTTACGACATTGATGTTTTTATTTATTGCGGTTTGAATCTGGTCGCTGCAGAGATATATCGGGGCGCCGACGAGGAGGATGTCCAGATCGTTTTGTATTACGAGCTGCCTGTAGTCATCGAAGGGCTCGGAGTCGTATGTTGCGGCGATTTTTTCGGCAAGGTTGATATCTTTGTCGGCAACGGCGCAGATATCGAAATCCCTGATGGATGCAGCGGCTTTTAGCAGGTCGAGTCCGTCAGTATTGAGTCCCAGAATAGCAGTTTTTAGTTTTGTATTGTCCATTGCCGTTTCCCAATTATGGTTTTGGAGGTATAATGAAGTGGTCCGGTACCGGGAAGTTCGAGCAAAGCAGCAGCATTTCTCTGCGGACCTGTTCAAGGACAGATTCGTTATCTATGTTTTCGACGACGGTTTTGATGGCACTGGCAATGATGTCCATCTGGTCTTCTTTCATTCCCCTTGTTGTTACGGCGGGTGTTCCGATCCTTAGTCCGCTTGGGTTGAAAGGTGTTGACGGGTCGTTTGGTATGGTGTTGTAATTTGAGACGATCCCTGCCCTGTCGAGAGCCTTTGCGACCTTTTTGCCGAGGACATTTTTGTTTCTTAAGTCCAGTAATAGCAGGTGGTTATCTGTTCCGCCTGAGACGAGATCAAATCCGCCTTCCATGAGTTTGTCCGCCAGTCTTTTTGCATTTTTGACGATCTGCTTTGCATATTCGACGAATTCGTTGGTGTCAGCTTCGGCTAATGCGACGGCGATGGCTGTAATTGTATGCATGTGAGGTCCGCCCTGGAGGCCGGGGAATACCGCCGAGTCCAGTTTTTTTGCGTGCTTTTCCTTGCAGAGGAGCATTCCGCCTCTTGGACCGCGGAGCGTTTTGTGTGTTGTTGTCGAGACGATGTCGGCGTGCGGGACGGGGCTTATGTGGATGCCCGCGATGACGAGGCCTGAGATGTGTGCGATGTCGCTTAGGTGATATGCGCCGACTTCTTTGGCGATCTCACCGAATTTGTCGAATTCGATCTCTCGCGGATAGGCAGTTGCGCCGGAAATAATCATTTTAGGTTTGTGTTTTTTCGCGAGATCCCTTATCTGGTCGAAATCAAGCCTTCCGGTGTCTGGATTCAGTTCGTACTGGACGGAATTGTAGACTTTGCTTGTCAGGCTCACTTTCCATCCATGGGTTAGGTGTCCGCCGTAGGGCAGGGATAGTCCCATAATGGTGTCGCCAGGGTTAAGTAGTGCGGCGTATGCGGCGACATTTGCCACTGAGCCGGAGTATGACTGGACGTTTGCGTGGTCTGCGTGGAATATTTTTTTTGCCCTCTGTGTGGCTATGGACTCTATAAGATCCGTTACTTGCTGGCCCTCATAATAGCGTTTTGAGGGGTATCCTTCGGCATATTTGTTGGTCAGACAGCTGCCTGTTGCCTGCATAACGGCTTTTGAAACGTAGTTTTCGGATGGGATAAGTCTAATAGAGGCACTTTGTCTGGCCTTTTCCTGCGTTAATAATTCGAAAATCTGAGGATCATACTTTTCTAAAGCTGATAACATACTTGACATCTCCGCAATCAGGGTTAATATTCGCCTCAAAAATAACATGTGCGAGGGCAGAGTACAAGTTTTATTTGTTGACAAGAGGGTACTTCTCCCCTTATTATATATTGTTACAGTAATCGTGCCAGGGAGCATGGAATATGCCGGATAACGACATTGATAACGGCCTCGAAAAAGCTATACTTTTTTTTGAACGTGCCGAAGAAGTTGCCTCTACGGACAACTTCGATTATGCCATCGATATGTACATCGAGGGGCTCAGGCGAGCTCCCGATGCGATCGAGGATGGTCATGCGCCTTTGCGTCGTCTTGCATTGATCCGGCAGGGCAAGGGCGGCAAGAAGGCCTCGATGGTTGAGAAGATGAAACGTCACAGCAACAAGCAACCTCTCGATGAGATGCTTAATGCGGAGTTTCTTCTTGCGAAAGATCCGGACCATTTGCCGTATGCCGAGTCGATGCTTCGTTCGGCTGTCAGCGGCGGTTTTCATCGTACTGCGCAGTGGATAGCTCAGTTAGTTTATGAAGCCAACCGTGCGAATGAGAGGCCGTCTTTTGCGACTTACCTCCTTCTTAAGGACAGTTTTGCGGCGATGGAGATGTACAGCGAGGCGGTGAAAATGTGCAATCGTGCCCTGGACCTTCGACCTGATAATGATGCGCTTCAGGATGAGCTGCGAAATCTGTCGGCTCATTTAACGATGCAGAAGGGTAAGTATGAAGAAGCGGGCAGTTTTCAAAAGTCGATAAAAGACAAGGAAGGGCAGGATGAACTGCATTCGCAGCAGCGGCTGGTACAGACGGTCGATGTTCGCCAGAAAAATGTTGACGATGCGAAGAAGGCGGTTTTGAAGGACCCCAGGAGTGTGGTCAATGTTTTGAGGCTTGCCGATGCACTCTGTGCCTTAAATACGCTTGAAGGCTATGAATCAGCCGTTAACGTATTGCGGGATGCTTATA
The DNA here is from genome assembly GCA_030671565.1 of Anaerohalosphaeraceae bacterium. Next base: position 2,677 of record DAOVIC010000111.1, on the reverse strand, counting down.
ATCGCAGCGATGATTTTGCTTTTAAGAAGCGCGAGGGTGAGCTTACGATCAAGAAGCTTCGTCTCGATATCCATGAGGCCAAAGCGGCGTTGAAGGCGAATGCCGGCGAGAGTCATCTTAAAAATCAACTTCAGCTTGCGACAGATAAGTTAAGCAAGGCGGAGAAAGAACATTATAAGCAGTGCGTCGATCATAATCCGATGGACCTTGGCATGAAATATGAGTATGCCCTTTGTTTGATCAAGAGTAAAGAATATGATGCGGCGATCCCGTTTTTGCAGCAGGCACAGCGTGATCCGAGACGTAAACTGGCGGCGATGGACGAGACGGGTCTTTGCTTCTTCCTGAAAGGCTGGTATAGTGATGCCATCGATATCTTCACTCGTGCGATTGATGTATGCGAGGTCAAGGATGGTGATGTGGCAAAGGATCTTCGTTATAACCTGGCCAGAAGCTATGAAGAGGATGGACAGGAAGAAAAAGCTCTTCAGATGTATCGCAAGCTTGCACAGCTTGACTTTGATTATAAAGATGTTAAGGACAGGGTAAATAAACTGCGTAATGCAGCGAGTTAAGGGAACCTTTAAAAATTCATTTTGGCGAACAAGCGAATCTTTTTGATTCCGGTCGGCGTCAGACAAAAGCCGCCTTAGCTTCAACTAAGGCTGATTTGTCTTCCTTGCCGGAACACAAAAATCTTCTACTTGCCGCTCAAAAGCAATTATTAGAGCTACCCTAAATAATTAGACCTCTCAGTGCCCAATATAATATATTAGTGTACTTTTAAAAAAAACTAGAAATAATTAGGAGTTAACAGTGGCGAATTCTTTATCAGCCAAGAAAAGAGTAAGGCAAAACGAAAAACGGCGTGTTATCAATCGTGCACGTAAGAGCATGGTGAAAACACAGATCAAACATTTCCAGGCGGCTGTTGCTGCCGGTGACAACAAAGGTGCTCAGGAGAAGTTCTGCCTGTTGGTCAAGAAGCTCGATAAGGTAGCTGCGACCAGTACGATGCACAAGAATACGGCGGGCCGGATCAAGTCTCGTATGGCCAGGCAATTGAACAGCCTTGCTTCGAAGTAGATCTATTCTGTCCGTATAGTTATTTGTTTGCAGGTTACATGGCGTCTGGCCGATGTATAAATATCGGTTGGGCGCCTTTTTGCGTAAATAGTGAAAAGCAGGCAGCAGGTCCTCCAAAGGCGGATTTCGCTTTGCTCAGCTCAGGCAGTAGTGGTGGATTCGCTTTCAGCGAAGCTGTTTTAATGCGAGTCTTTTAGGTGGTCTTAATGATTGAAGTTTATGGGCGACAAATAATTAAGTTTCTTGCCGGGTGCCGAACTCTGCCTGTTAAGCGTAAATTTGTCGCAAAATCACTTCAGGTCAGTGAAAATAATTATGCCGATTTCGAAGCGGCTGTGGATTTGCTTGCCAGCGAAGGCAAGATACTCCTCGGCGGCGGCGGTCAGATAGGTTTGCCCGCGATGTCGGCAACGGTCAAGGGGGTTTTTCGAGCAAATGAGCGCGGCTTTGGTTTTGTCGTACCTTCCGATGTGAATGCTCACGGGGATCTGTTTATAGCTCCAGGCGACAGCGGCGATGCGATGAGCGGCGATACGGTTACTGCCAGATCCATTAAGAAGGGCATTCGTCGCGGTGTGATGCAGTATAACGGGGTTGTCGTTAAGGTCATCGAACGTGGGATCAAGCGGGTTGTCGGCAGAGCCGAGAAGATGGGTGATCAGTGGGTCGTTCACCCGGACGGTAAGGAGTATATCGGGCTGGTATCGGTTGACGATGTCGGAGCCAAAGGCGTCGTCAAAGGCGACAAGGTCTGTGTCGAGATCATAAAGTATCCAAGCGGTACGAATCTTCCCGCCGGTGTTATTACGGAGGTGCTGGGCAGGGCAGGTTTGTATGATACCGAGATAAAGTCAATAATCATGCAGCATCAATTGCCCGCCGAGTTTAGTGCCGGTTGCATTGATCAGGCAAGGAGTGCCGCGGCCGGTTTCGATGTCGAAAGTGCTTCGGGCAGGGACGATATTTCCGATGATGTTGTTATAACGATCGACCCGCCTGACGCGAAGGATTTTGACGATGCGATCAGCCTTGTGCGCAACGGTGACGGTAACTGGGTGCTCGGTGTTCATATTGCAGATGTGAGCAGTTTTATTGGGATGGATTCGGCGCTTGATGTGGAAGCTAAGGACAGGGGCAACAGCATATATCTGCCTGGCAAGGTGATCCCGATGCTTCCGGAAATATTGAGTAACGGTATCTGCAGTCTTCAGCCAAACCAGAAGCGTTTTGCAAAGAGCGCTTATATTACTTATGACGACGATGGCAATGTGCTGGGCAGGAGTTTTTCCAACAGCATAATATGTTCGCGTGCAAGGCTTACTTATCACCAGGCCGATGAGATATTGAAGGGCAAAGCCGAAGGGCATGCAGGCGAGGTTGTCGCGTTACTTAAGGATATGGAGACGCTTGCCAGGGCTATCGAGCAGAGGCGTTTTAAGAAGGGTATGCTGCATCTGGAGCTGCCTGAATGCGAGTTGGTGATGGATGAAAAGGGGCGTGTTGTCGATGCTCACCCAGCCGACGACAGCTATCCTCATACAATAATCGAGATGTTCATGATAGAGGCTAACGAGGCGGTGGCGTCCTTGAT
>DAOVIC010000030.1 GCA_030671565.1 Anaerohalosphaeraceae bacterium | reverse complement strand
ATATAGCTGATTATCTCGCCGACGGTCAGCCCCGCCGGTTCCCTGCTGATAAGGTACCCGCCATTTTTACCGCGACGGGACTCTACAAAACCGCCGCCCCTAAGCTCGCTCAATATGTTCTCAAGAAACCGCGGAGGGATACCCTGGGCGACTGCGATCTCAGTGATCTTCGCCGGCGTCCGGCTGTTGCGAAGGGCCAGTTCAAATATTGCTCTCAATCCATATTGTACTTTGTGCGATACTAACATTATCTTTCCTTCAAAAAACCTTTGTACTTTGTTTTTTCACTTATCTTCACTATTCCGCTCGAATTACTAATATACTATCGCGTTTTTAGAAAAACGTCAACAACTATTTCAAAGAAAACACAAAAATATCCACAAAACCCTGTTAACAGACTAATAATAAGGATTTTAATTCCAAGAAAATACATTACTTCGGTAGGATATAGGCAAGCTTAATCTCTACTACGACAGTGGTGATAACATAAAAAAAGCCCTGCTGAGATGATCAGCAAGGCATAAAAATGGAGCCGATGAGACTCGAACTCACGACTTCTACACTGCCAGTGTAGCGCTCTCCCAGCTGAGCTACGGCCCCGTAAGAATGCGGATTCTAGCAAATCATATCGGCCTTTACAAGCGCTTAATCAAAAAAAACGTGTAAAGGGCTGCCTCAAAGCAGCATTTATTTTCTTATCGGATGCCAAGTGCTGATTTAAAAGCAAATATTAGTGAATTTGGCATAAAAAACCGCCGATAAATGGTACATGTAGGGCGATTATTGCAACCCGTCTACGCCTAAAGGCTGCGACGCGGCTGGCATGGTTTTAAAACGAGATTTTACCATGAAAATGAAGATCGAATGTCCATACTGCGACAACAGCTTTACCATCAAACGCGGCAGCCGTACGCAAAACGTGTACTGCAAAAAGTGTTACAGTATGTTCGTGATCCCGCCGAGGCCGATCATCGAGATCGTCGCTGTCACAATGATGATAGCTGCAATGTTCAGCATATTTATCGCAACCTACACTGCCGGCAAATCTGAGGTTATCCAGCGATCCATCTGGGGAAAGAGCGGCAACGGAATGATGAAAAGGGAAAAAGGCGGCAAGATGGATCTTCGCTACGTCCCGCCGGTGGACGCTTCGAAAACGGATTTCACGGCTCACGAATTCGATAAGATCGATACGATATACACCGATGCGGTGAAGTTTGGCGAGCTAAAGCCCGGACAGGTACGCCCTGCCGATATCGGTAAAACGGTTATATGGCGAGGTCTGCTGGTCGAGTATGGATTTGCTGAGCCGTCGGGACAACTATATGCAAAGTTCCAGCATAAGGCCGGCGATAATAGTAACGTCATCGCATACCTGAACGAAAATCATTACGAGTGGCTTGCCCAGCTTAGGCCAGGTGCCTACGTAACCTACTCCGGCGTGCTGGACGTATCAGGATACGACGAAAACGAACACATCCTCCTAAGCGGTTCCATCATCTCAGTGGATCAATTCTAACACTAATACAAAACAAAAAAAATCCCCCCACAGCACACGCCATAGAGGGATTTGGAATGGTTAAATTATTCTAACTTACATCTGCGTTTTCTCTTTGTCACCGGTTGTTGCAACATCGGAATCTGACATCTCGGTCAAAGTCTTAGCCAGATCATCTTCTTTTGCTTTAGGCTGAGTTTCCAATTTAGCATAACAGCCCTTACAAACGATATTATCTTTGTAAGAATAGCTTTTTTCCAGTTTTCCAATTTCATGCTCACAGTTTGCACATAACGGTATTTTATTCCCAGCATTTGGAGGATTGGTATCGGCTACGGCTTCGTTCTCTTTTACTTTCATCTCTACAAGTTCGTCTTTAATCTCTTTTGCTCCAAAAACCTTTCCTTTTGTAAAATCAATATGGACTTTAGCGGGCACGAGTTTATCGCCTGAACCTGTAGCTTTGTCTATTGCCCCGCCAACAATTCCACCAAGAATAATATTCCCCCAAAACCACCCAGAAGTGTCCTTGCCCAAATTTGTTTGTTGTGCGTGATAACCATCTAATTCTGCAACTAATACATATTCATTATCACGCAATAAATTTAACTCGCATGGAGTAATGCAGGTCTGTCCACTACTTGAGCGAACTTGCGCTCCTGAAGGTTCTGATGACACCGGAACAGTTTGGTATTTCCCATGTATGATCGTGCCGCATCCGGTCAAGAGACTTGACAGTAATAATAAAACCAGTAACAATACAGTTTTTCTCATCTTACTCCCTTTCAAAATGTGATGTTGTAATAGTACCTGCGGCTTATTTTTTCGGAGTGAGTTTTCTCGACTCCTTCTGCGGTGACCATAATTACCATGGATTATCGGAAATGGCAAGTAAAAATATACGTAAAATTTGTAAAACCACCCTCTCGCTATTAATTTTATCTCTTAAAAGATCGTGTTTTTAGTGTTAATTGCTGGTTCCACAATTCTTTATCTTTTCCCTGCGCCCCAGCGACAATAACGCCCTTCTGTCCTGCTGATTCGCCCAGCAAAGCACTTACGGGTGGGCACAGATTATCCATTTTAACTAAAAGAGACCGGGTCTCGTTTCGTTACAATAGGCAATTTAGCTTTCGGTTGCCCGCTTTTATCTTTCTAAAAAAAAGTTTGATATTCATCTAACTTTTCTCTTGCACAATCAAGAAAGTATGATAAAATAGAGATTGACTTAGCAAAGTCAGGCATTTTACCCCTTAGGGGCGGGCCCAAGCCCAAGGAGATCATATCTCGGCAGCAGCCACAGTTATAAGCCTGAAAGGGTTACATGTAACAGCCCAGGGTCAGTCCGTAGGACGCCACCCTGGGATAAAAGTGCCGACTTCAGTCGGCCTCCACGCAGTTAATAGAACGTCCAGTTCGATTAACTGCCTCGCGAAGCGGCACCGGAGGTGCGAAAGTTTTGAAAATTAGTTTTTTGAATTTAGTATTTGTTTAGGATTTAGAGCTTGTCCGCAGCGGTAAAAAAAACAGTAAATCGTAAGTGTTAAGGCTTAAAGCCAAAATGGTAAATTATGGAAAACAAACCCAATTTAATAATCACAAAATCGCCATAAGCCAAGCTATAACAATGAATTAAGGAGATAGCTAAAAAACGCCAAAAAAAACAAACCCAATTTAAAAACGATGAACAAAATGACACAAAATGGGACACAAATTTATTACAGAAATGCACATAACAAGCAAACGAATCAGCGAGTTATCCAGCGAAGCTGGAGTGAAACTCGCCGAAGGAGAGCCTGAAGGCAGACACGAAAGGAGAACCAAAAAAAGCAATCAAAATCGAAGATCCGCCTTTGGAGGACTAAATATGGAATGCAATTTGGAATTCCTCCGCATTTTACTTATGTTTTTGGAGAAAGTCTGCGACCCATTTTTTTGCCTGTGGTTTTGTTTTAATTTCTTCTCCGAGCTGTGCGATGTACATTTCCTGGCTGACCAAGCCGACCATTGGGCCCGGCTGGGTGCCCAGGCCTATCAGCTCGTGGCCGTCCAGGAGCGCTTTGGGACGGAGGTTTTTGCCTTTTAGCTCCAGGGCACGCTTTTTGACTCTTGTAAGCGCGGACAAACTTTCGCCTTTTACATTTTGGATCGCTTTTTGGAGATTGTACAGGTCCCAGAAGTACGGCTCGTGGGCCAACATCTTCAGTTGTGACAGGGGTAAAAAATCGTCCAAAAGTATTTCGCGGTTCTTTAACAAAAAGGTCAGGTGTCTTGTATGCGCGTTTGAAAGTCTTAAGACCTTGCAGCTTTTGAGGGCAAGCTTTTGGTCGCAACCGGCAAACAACGCCGCCAGCGAGATAGGGAAATCGATCTTTTCGGGAAGTCTGGCTAAGGCGCCAATGCCGAACTCGGCCTGGTCGGCTTTTAGGCCGTTAAATACGGCAGATGCCAGACCGGAGCTCCAAAGCATGCGCCCGCCTTCGGCGCGGCGCGGGTTAGTCAGGATGGACTCAAACTCCATTGCGATGCGTTCGCCGGAGATGGAGGTTATCTTGTTTGCAAAATGGGTTATCTGGTACCAGGTTTTCTTTTCGATGGCAAAGTCCAGTTGAGTGGAGAACCTGACGGCGCGAAGCATACGCAGGTAGTCTTCTGCGAATCTCCGGCTAGGCTCGCCGATGGTGCGGATGATCCTTTTTTCGATGTCGACCCTGCCGCGGACGTAATCGAAAACCTGTTTGTCTATCGGATCGAAAAACATTCCGTTAATTGTAAAGTCACGGCGTGAAGCGTCCTCTCTGGCGGTGGCGAACTGTACCTTGTCCGGATGCCTTCCGTCGGCGTAATCGGTTTCTGTTCGGAAGGTTGCGACCTCGATCTGTTGGCCGTGGAGCATTACCATTACGACGCCGAATTTGGCTCCGACTTTGATCGTGTGTTTGAAAATGCGCATGACGTCTTTTGGGTGTGCGTCTGTGACGACGTCGTAATCTTTTGCGGGGCGGCCAAGTATTCTGTCGCGTACGCAACCGCCGGCGAACAGTGCCTGGTAGCCTTCGCTGCGAAGGATGGTTACTATCTTGACGGCTATTTGCCTTGATGTTTGTTTACTGGGCATTTTTCGGTTCCGGCTGAAGTAGTGTGATCGCCATGTTCCCCCATGTTCGGCGGTCGATGACCCTTAGGCCTGCGTAGGTATCCAGCAGGACGGAACGGCTGGAGGTTCTGACCGAAACGATGGCGTTGTCTGTGACCTGCTCGGAGATCATTATCAAGAGCTTGCCGAGCTGAGATCCCTGCTCGGTGTCGAATGCCATTTTGTAGGGCGGATCGACGAAAACGAGGTCGTATTTGTCACTTTCAATCCCCATTGGGGCGCCGGACCTGAATGCGTCGGCTTTTAAGATCGTTGCCTGTTCGCTGAAATCTGCGCGATCTATGTTCTTTTGGCAGATGACGGCTGTCGGACGTGAAAGCTCGACGAAAACGCATGAGTTTGCGCCGCGGCTTAGGGCCTCTAATCCGGTCGATCCTGTGCCGCAGAACAGATCGGCAACGCGTGCGTCCGGAACGATATCGTACTTGTATAGAATCGAAAAGAGCGATTCCTTGACGCGATCGGTGATCGGTCTGGTGTCGTTAGTCTTTGGCGGTAAAAGCTTTAGGCCGCGTTTTGTACCTGAGATTATTCGCATTAATTAGTTCGTAGTTTGTAGTTAGGAGTTCGTAGTTAATTCAGTTCGACTGTTATTGTATCGATTTTATTGGAATTGTACATGTTTTTTTGGGTTTGCATGGAAGAGTCTACCAAATATCTTTGCGAACAAAGAGACCTTTAATCGATTATAGTAGTTGAGGAGGGAACGGGTTATTATGAAAATTGTTGCGGTTTTGTGAAGTTGGGTAAATAGCGGCGACGCGCAGGGCAAAAAAGGGGGAAAACCTTAGCGTGTAATGCGTTTTTTTATTATATAAGTGTGTTATGCACGATACAATAGCAGGACTGAATAGTTATCACGGAGGCATTTGCTATGAAAGCTAAATTAATGCGAAGAATCATCCCGGTATTTGCGATCTTTTTTTTGACGTCGATTTGTGGGGCGGACACATTTGAAAATGTCAAGACCGGCGAAAGCTTTAACGGTTTTATGACTCAAAAAGTCCGTCAGGGGCGAACCTATGTTTACTCCGAAGTTGAAAGCAAATTCAACGCGATCAATCTTAATGATTGGCGTGTGACTTCTAATGAGCTTGGTCGACGTAACAGCGTTGCGGTCATTCAACTGGACGCTCATGAAACCCTGCTTTCCAAAGTTATATCCGATTCTGTGGCAGAGGCGATAATCGATTCGTCGAATAAAGGCGTACTTGCGATCCTGATCGAGATCGACCTGCCGGGCGGTCGCGGTGAGTATGCCAAGAACCTTTGCGATGCGATCCAGGGAACGACGAACTGCCCGGTGATCGCTTTTATAAACGGTGGTAACGACGGCGGTGCCTATTCCGCGGCGGCGGCTGTGGCCCTTGCGTGCGATAAGATATACATCGCCGGCATCGCGGTAATCGGCTCTGCGGCTCCGATCACAGGTTCTGGCGGGTACTACGGCGACGACTTCGCAGCGATATTCAACTCTGACAACCTCGCAGCTTATAAAAGTTACACCGCATTGCTTGCCGAAAGTAAGGGTCGGCCCGGCATTATGGCGATGGCGATGGTTGACAGTCAGGTCGATGTAATCGAAATTACAAGCAAGGATGGAAAGAAATCGTTCATAAACCGCGAGAACCGGATCCCGTCGCAAACGGTGTTGCGATCCTGGTCCAGCAAGAAAATCTATATAGGCCCCGATAACGAAAAGACCGAAAAGATGAGCCTTGTGCTTCAACCGAAAGATGCAGTTTATGCGAAGATGGCTGATGGGGTAGTGGGTTCTCGACAAGATGTATTAAACGCTCTTGACGCGTCTGATGCGAAACTTCTTCGTCGAAGCGGGCAGATCGAAAAGACCGCCAAGAAATTTATCGCAACGAGACGAACCCTTAGCAATATCGTTGCGGATATCGATTATCTTCAGGAGCGCAGTGACAGCCTTACCACCCAAATTGACAAAATACAAAATCAGGCAACCACGACGACCAAACGAATGCTCGACGATGGTTATGGTCCAGTCTATAACCGTCCTATCGAAGGGCGTGTGGGAAGTTTGCAATATGATCGCTACGAATCGCCTAATACGCGTGCCCGTCGTCGTCAGGTCGGCGTTGACAGTGGTACAATGATCACGGAAACCCGCCCAACGATCACAGCCGACGAACTTCTTGACGAACTTTCGCTGGTCCTGGTCGATCTGACAAGAAACTATAACCGTGCGATCGTGCTTGGACGACGTTTTCCCGGTGCGCTTCCTCTTGAGATTACCGTCGGTACTCTTGAAAAACGACTTTATAGGGCAGAAGCACTTTATGACGATGTTGCTTACCGCAGGTAACGAACCGATTTTCGAACCAGTTCGGATAAATCGGGATGTTCCACAACCATGTAAGTGCGTGACAGGCTGGATACTTAATTTTCAGGGTTAGCTATATCGTGAGACGTTCATTTCTCTTTGTTTTACAATATGATTCATCAGATCTCTTCTGCTGATTATTCCAACGAGTTTTCCTTCTTCGGTTACCGGTACCCTTCTAAACTCGTGTTCCTTTAGGCAATCGCATATCTCCAGAAGCAGATCGTCTACATCAAATGAAATGACATCGTGTGTCATGGTGGTGTTTACCGTTCTGCTTTCTTCATACTGCATAACATCGAAGAGTGCCAAAATGTCCTTTTCCGTAATGACACCTTCTAAAACCATCCGGTCGTCGACAACCGGTATTCCTGAAATATTGTTCCTTGCCATTATTCTGGCTGCTTCTATCAATGGAGTGTCCTTGGTTACTGAAACGATATTTTCATTCATGATGTCTTTTGCTTTTAACAATTTGCCTCCTGATTAATATATCACAGACTTTTATCCTAACCTACGAATCGGGTAATTATTATGGTTTCTTGAGTGAATTTTGCGAAAATAGATAAGAACCTTTTTAACGAAAACTCGTATTTACGCGTGGCGTCTGGGGGCTTTTACGCGAAGTGACGATTTGATGGGTAGTTGACGAGGTTTTGAGATATTTTGGAGTTATGATGGATGCATATTGTTTTTTAGGCACGCTTTTGGTGTTTAGTCTTGCTTCGTGCTGTGTTTACTGCGCAGGGCTTGATCGTCATCTCAAACTGAAACACAAAAAGAAAATTCATACTAATGGCATTAATTTGGCTCAAAGTTCATAGTTTCCCGGAGTTTATTCCCGACGCGAGTTCTGGATAAACTCTGGTCTGGCACGCATCGCCAGGCAATAATTGAGCAGCGAATGCCACGGCATTAGGGCAAAAACACTAAATGTGGGAAAAATCGGTTTTCTTACACAACAGATAGATTATTCTTGACTAAGCCGGTCACTGTCTCTATGCTTTATCGGGCTGTGGCAAACATTTGCAAGAAGCAGTCAAGAAAATGGATTTTCAAATTAGAAAAGAGCAGCTTATGGTAAATAACATGGGGTATTTCCGCTTTACAGCAATCCTTTTATTATTCTGCCTTTGTTTTGTGTTCGGCTGTGCCGGCGAGCGTACGGCAGATGATGAAGGTGTCGATGAACCTGTAACACTTAACAATACAGTCGGTGCTCTTGCCGAGTTTTATGATTTTGGTGCGATACCGGTACGAGGTTTCGGGCTTGTGGGAAATCTCAATGGGACCGGGTCAAGCGAATGTCCTCCTGAATTGCGTGCTGTTCTTGTTAAATACATCACTCAACAAAGCCTCGGCACAAAGGGCATGCCGCCCAACAGCATAATTAACAGTATGGATACCGCGATTGTCGAGGTGTACGGCGTTATCCCCGGTATCGCATTAAAGGGCGCGAAATTCGATGTTAAGGTTGGCGCATTTGCGAGTACGCAAACAACATCTCTTGACGGCGGGCGATTGTTCACTTGCGAGCTGAAACCCCTTGGCCGTGTGCAACGCTTCAATCAGTATGCCAAGACGATGGCTTACGCTTCCGGACCGATCTATCTCGATAAGACCGGTGGTGCAAAGGATAGTAATAATGTTAACGGTTATATTCTTAACGGCGGTGTTTGCTTAAACGAAGCTAAGATCAGGATGGCCCTTAACAACCCGAATTACTTTACCGCAGGTGCGATCCGAAACCGGATCAACGAACGGTTCGGACGTGATATCGCAAAGGCAACGTCTCCTGCCGAGATCGATATTACGATCCCCGATAATATGCGTGACAAGCGAGCGAAATTTTTGTCGATGATCACTTTACTTTATATTGCCGACGATGTGAAGTCTCAATCACAAATGATCGATTCACTTGTCGCTGACCTTGCCGGTTCCAGAAATAAAGTTCTAAACGAACTGTCACTTGACGCGATCGGCAAACCTGTAATACGTAAACTGTCAGGGTTGTTGAATTCCAGCGACGAGGCAGTACGCTTTCATGCGTCTCGCTGCCTTCTTAGTTTAGGGAGCGATAAAGGACTTGATATTCTTCGCGGTTTTGCACTTGACAGGTCCTCTCCCTTACGTCTCGATGCGATCAACGCGATCGGTACAAGCGCCAATCGCAATGACGCGGCCGGTCTTCTTACGCGAACACTCGCAAGCGACGATTTCGATGCGAAATACCTTGCTTACGATCATCTTCGGAAGCGTGGTGACATAAGCATATCGCATACGTTTATCGGTAAAAGCTTCATGGTCGATAATGTGATCTGCCCCGGGCGGAAGGTGATCTATGTGACGCGTTCGGGTACCCCTAAGATCGTTCTGTTCGGGTCGCCGATCTACTGTAATACGGATATATTTGTCGAATCCGATAACGGAAAGATCATAATTAACGCTCCTGCCGGTGAAAAATATATCTCTGTAATGCGTAAGCACCCTACCGAGCCTCGTCTGCTCAGGCCCGTGATCTCCACTTTTTCGGTTACCGACCTTATTAAGGCGTTGTCCGATACGCCCACCAAAGATGACGACATCCATAAAAGAAACGGTTTATCTGTTCCTTATGCCGATACGATCGCCCTTTTGAAGAAACTATGCGAAAATGGTTCGATCGACGCTGTTTTTGAGATGGGCGCGATGACGACGGCAGGTGCAATATTGGAGAAAACCACGGCTACGAGCCGATAATATCAATAATTATAGGTTTTGGGTCGCAATTTAAACGGATTGTCTATAAAATGTACATCATGATAAATTTGTATCACGGAGGATGTAAGTGAGACTTGAAAAAATAGTTGTAAACGGCTTTAAGAGCTTTGCAGATAAGATAGAATTCGAGTTTGTCGACGGAATCACTGCGATTGTCGGTCCCAACGGATGCGGTAAGAGTAATGTTGTCGATGCGTTAAAATGGGTTCTTGGAAACCAAAGCCCGAAGAGCCTTCGCAGCGGTCATATGTCTGATGTTATCTTTAGCGGATCGAGCAGCCGAAAGGCCAGCGGAATGGCTCAGGTAAGCCTTTGCTTTTCCGATGTTCACAAGCTTGACATCGAACAGGATGCCCTTGAGATAACCCGGCGGCTTTATCGCAGCGGCGAAAGCGAATATCTTATCAACGGTAAGAACTGCCGGCTTAAAGACATCAAAGAAATGTTCATGGATACCGGTATCGGCGTAAGCGCTTACTCGATCATCGAACAGGGTCAGATCGATCAACTTCTTCACGCGTCCCGGACAGAACGTCGGATGATCTTCGAAGAGGCCGCCGGTATAAGCAAATACAAAGCACACAAAAAAGAAGCGTCGCGCAAACTTGACCGGACCTCGCAGAACATGCTTCGTCTGGCTGATATTGTTGCGGAAGTTCAAAAGCAGCTTCGGAGCATCAAACTGCAAGCGGGTAAGGCCCGAAACTACCTACAGTATTCCGAGCGTCTTAAAGAGCTTCGTGTGAACTATTCGCTGAGCGAGTATCATAAGATCGTAACCGGCAGCAATAAGAAAAAAGCATCGCTTGGGAAGATCGGAGAACGGTTTGGCGAGATCGTCGCGCAGGTAGCTCATGACGACGCGGCAATGAGCGAGCTTGGCAAAACGATCATCGAAACAGAAAACCGGATCAATCAGTCTGACAATGCATTAGTCGCCGCTAAGAGCCGTATCGAACAACAGCTCGACCGGATCGAGATGCTGAAAGTGCGAATAGAAGAACTTGCCGAGCGTAAACAAAACGCGGCTGAGCAGACAGCAAAGATACGAACGCAGCACAGCGGACTCGTAACAGAGCTTGCGGAAAATAGAGACGAGCTTGAAAAGAACAAAGAAGTGTTCGCGGTAAAGAACGCCGAGCTTATCGAGATGGAAAAAGCGATCAACGAACTGAACGCCGATCAGGCGACGATCGAGGCGGATCTTGAAGACGAAAAATCCGGTATCATCGATATCGTGCGAAGGACCGCCCAGCTTCATAACGAAATACAAAGCATGGGTACGTACCGCAGCAACCTTTCGGGACAAAAAGAACGGCTTAGCGGACGAGCGCACACGTCACACGCACAACTGCAACAACTTCTTACGCAAAAGGCGCTGTACGGAACGAAGCTGGGCGATATTAACAAGGTTCTGGGAGAGCTTCAAACCGAACTGGAGTCAAAACGTGCGAAGCTGTCATCGCTTGGCGACGAACAGACGCAGGCCGGCGGCAAATTATCAGAGGCTAAGGAACGACGCAGCGCACTTGGCAGCGAACTTAACGTTCTGTCCGATATGGAGTCGAGACAGGAGGGGCTTAGCAACTCGCTTAAGGATATTTTGAACAAGGCCCGGAGCGGCGAAGGGTATGTAAGCGGTATCATCGCCGATGTTATCGAGACGAGCGAAGAGTATGCGGTCGCAGTCGAGGCTGCCCTGGAAGGCAAGACCGATACGCTTGTGGTTAACTCGGCAAGTTCGTTTTTGGCGAATAAGAATATCATCAGTGACGTTGCGAGCAGGGTTAAGTTTATCTGCACCGAAAGCGTCGAGCCGTTTGTGTGTACCGACGACCTTTCGCAATACGAAGGTGTGTTCGGCAGAATGGTCGAGTTCGTCGATTATGACAGCGGTCAATCTCGGCTTGTGTGGAATCTGCTGGGTAATACGCTGCTGGTGGACAGTCTTGAACGTGCGATAGGTCTGTCGAAACAGCTTGGCAGCAAGTACAGATTTGTCACTAAAAGCGGTGAAATGTTCGACGGTGAAAATACGATATGTATCGGTCCTGTCGGTAATGCCGAGGGACTTATCTCGCGAAAGAGCCGGGTAAGCCAGCTTCAAAGCGAGATCGCAGGCGTCCAGCAGCAAATCGCCGAGATCGAAAGTCAACTGGATAAGGGCAGCAGACAAAACGAACACCTTGAAAAGCTTTGCAAGGACTTTAGGACCTCTATCTATGAAGCAAGTACCGAAAAGATCGACGTCGAATCCAAAATGCAGATCATCAGCCAGGATGTAAAACGGCTGACGAACGAACAGCCTGTGATAAAGAGCGAGATCGATATGCTCGAACAGGAGATAACGCAGTCGGTTCAGAAAGAACACGACTCGAAGCAAAAACTCGACGATCTGGAAATTATAAACACCTCGCGTACAGAACATATCGAGCAGCTTGAGAAATCGTTCGCGGCAAAGAGAGAAATGGTTAATTCAGAAGCTGCGAAACTGACGGATATGAAAGTTCAGATCGGACAGGTATCCGAGCAGCAAAAATCTATAACACAGCGGATAGCGAGCTTGCATGGGCAGCTTCAGCATGGACAGATGAGCCTTGAGACGTTGAAGTCCGAGCTTACCGGATGCGACGAGCAGCTTGAACAGACTGACCGGAACATCCTGGCCTCTAACTCGCGGGTGTCGGAACTGTACGTGGAAAAGGACGAAGCACAAAAGGCAAGTACGGAACTTCACAGAAAAGTTGACGAGCTTCTGGCCGAGCAGACGCAGACGGAACAATCGCTTCGAGCGGGACGTGCGCATCAGGCAGAGGTCGAAGAGCAGATGCAAGAGATCAAGATCCAGCTTGGTCAGTTGTCGGTTAAGGACGAGGACCTGCGGCAGCGTGTTACCGAGGAGCTTCAGATGGATCTTTTGCAGGCATACGAAGACTTCGAGCAATCGGAACTGGACTGGGACGTGGTGCGAAACGAAATATCAGAGCTACGGGGTAAGATCGAACGGCTTGGCAATGTCAACGTCGATGCGATCGACGAACAGCAGGAACTGGAACAACGTTATGAGTTCCTGGCGCAACAGGCAGAGGATCTTAACAAAAGCAAAACGCAACTGGAAAACCTTATCGAAAAGATCAACAAGGAAAGCCGTGGCAAGTTCGCCGATACGTTCGAAGAGGTTCGCAAGAACTTCCAGGGGTTGTTCCGGAAACTGTTTGGGGGCGGTAAGGCTGATATATTCCTCGAAGATCCGGAAGATATTCTGGAGTGCGGTATCGAGATCGTTGCACGGCCTCCGGGGAAAGAGACGCGAAGCATAAGCCTGCTAAGCGGCGGCGAAAAGACGATGACGGCACTGGCACTTCTGTTTTCGGTATTTAGAAGCAAGCCATCGCCCTTCTGCTTCCTTGACGAGGTCGATGCGGCTCTTGACGAAGCTAACAACGAGCGATTCAATATGATCGTTCAGGAATT